>NZ_DAIUCO010000089.1:0-18178 GCF_036846085.1 Noviherbaspirillum sp.
CAAAGCCCCACCTAACGGCAACGATTTTCTGTCCAATCAAACGGGGCCATCTCTGCCCGTAAGACTTCGCGCCGGCAGACCGGAGGTTTCAAACCAGTTCGCCATGTATTTTGCATGCCGGACGCTGACACAAAACGCGATGCCTTTCAGTCGCGCCAAATCCGAGACATACTGTTGTAACGCATTGACGATCGTTCGACTACGGACATCATTGCTTGATATAAGGACATCGAGTTGTGCGGTTTCCTCCGCACGGTTCCATCTTATCTGCGACAAATCCGTGTCGTCGGCGGTAGCGTAGTACTCAAATGGCGCAACCAGCTGCTGATCGAGCGCATCCCACAACCGGAGCGACACGGCAGGGGAGCCGTCAGGCCGGGTATCGAAATACTCATTGAGGCTTCTCCCATCCGCACGCTCTGGTGTCGCCGTCAACCCCAGCAACAGATGTGGTCGAATCCCTCGCACAAACTGGTCAAACGCATTTGCTGGTATGTGATGCGCCTCATCGATAATCACGACGCGCCAGTGGTCCGCTCCCAAATCTGCCACCAGCTTGCGACCGTGCACGGTGTTGATTGTTGCAAACAAGTGCTGGTATTGCGTGGGCTCATTTTGACCATCGAGCAGCTCCCCAAAACTGGCGTCGCGTAGCACTTGCCGAAATGTTGCGAGCGCTTGCTTCAAAATCTGTATGCGATGCGCAATGAACAGCAAACGTGGTGGACACCCTTCTTCACGGGCGATGCGCTGATAATCAAATGCTGCCACGACAGTCTTTCCTGTACCCGTGGCAGCCACCAGCAGATTGCGACGGCGTCCATGACGACGTTCAGAGGCAAGACGTTCAAGCATCTCAAGCTGATACGCTTTCGGACGAAGCTCAAACCACGTATGGATCGCAATCGGCTCCCCTTCGCCTTGCCTTGCTCGTGGGTCGCGTCTTTGTTCGCGCAACGCGTTTTCAAGGGATTGACGTTGCAGCTCATCGCTCGGATCGTAAGACTGGAACTCAGGGTCGTTCCATAGCGTCTCGAAGTGTGCGCCCGCAGCCGAAAACAGATCGACATCCGCTGCCTGCGTAATCTTGACCGTCCATTCGATTCCTCCGATCAAGGCGGATTCCGACAAATTGGCGCTGCCAACAAAAGCGGTTCCAAATCCTGTCTCCCGATGGAATATCCATGCTTTGGCATGGAGACGACTGCGTCGCCCATCCAGTGATATACGCAGGTCCACGCCCGGCAGTTCGGCAAGGGCGTTCACCGCGCGTGCCTCGGTCGCGCCAATATAGGTAGTCGTCAGGATGCGAAAGCAAGTACGGGGCAGTCCTTGTGCATCAAGCGCTGTGACCTGCTTCAGCACATCCATCAATTTGCGCACACCACTCCAGGTGATGAAGCTGACCAGAATGTCGACACGATCTACCGTTGCCAGCTCTGCACGCAGCTCATTCAACAGGGATGGATCGGTGCGTGCAGAGGTGAATATCCACGGACGCCTCAGTCCTGTCAAAGGCAGCACCGGCGGTGCATTCGGCGGATGTACCGCTCGCAACACGCGCAGCGGCTCTGCAGGTACACGTTGAACGGATGCCCCCTTGGTTTGTAACCGCGCTTCACGCAACAAGTGAGCGATCAACTTTAACTCGGCTCGCGCTTGCTTGGCTTTGCCTTCGGACGCGGTTGCAACCCCATCGAGAAGTTCGGGTAAGCGGGAGGCGACTTCATGAATCAAATGCTCGCGGCGCTGCACTTCCGATGGCACATCGATGAGTGCCTGACGTGTCTCAACCAAAGTATTCAACTGAACCGCTTCATCAGCATAGACAAGCCGCTCATAAAGCCCCTGAGGCAGAATTTCACCTTTCGGTCCTTGACTGCTCATTGCTGAATCCTTTGCGTGACGCCTAGCAAAAATGGCGAGGGAAAATAGGGTGGCGTCAACTTTCGGACGGGAACTTACCCTGAAGAAATACTAACATGCGCGCCCTGCAGGGCGCACACCGGCTTGCAAGCCGGTGTCGTTCAGCAGGTGGATCGCATGCGATCCGAAACCCCTGCTTCACCCCCGTCCCATTGGCCTCCTCCGAAATTCCGGCCGCAGCCCCTTCCAACCTGTAAAAGTACGACAAGATCGCGCTATAATGCATGAAATTTCAATGACGTTTCATTCTTTTCATGACCGCGGCAGCCCATTCCAATCTGCAATCCAAGCCCCACGCCGGGCTGATCAGCCGTCTTCGTGCCGGGCGTGTGTACCGGCGTGAAGAATTGAGCATGTGGTCGCGCAGTGTTGACCGCGATCTTCAGCAACTGGTGGGGGGCGGATTCCTGCAAAAGCTGGCGCAAGGGCTGTATTACGCTCCCAAGCAATCCACCTTTGGTGCCCTGCCCCCTGACGATGATGAAGTGGTTGGCGCCTTCCTGCGTGGTTCCGATTTTCTGATCTTCAGCCCGAACGCCTACAATTCCCTGGGCGTTGGCACGACCCAGCTCTACAACACGACGTGGGTGTACAACCACAAGCGGCACGGCAGATTCCAGTTGGGCAACCGATCCTATGAATTCCGCAGCAAGCCGAAATTCCCTCGCACCGTGACACCGGAATTTCTGCTGGTCGACATGCTCAATAATCTGGACATGCTGGCAGAAGACAAGGACCTTCTGCTGGAGCGGGTGCGCAGCCGTTTTGCCGACATGGATCGAAAACGCGTAAAAAAAGCCGTGGCCGATTACGGTTCGGTAGCAACCCGCAAGCTCACGCGAGACTGGCTGCGTGACTAAGAAAATCCCCTATTTGCATGAACGCGACGATTTCGCCGACCTGCTGCGCGTCGTTGCCGACAGGCTGTCGATCGAACCCGTTCTCGTTGAAAAGGACTATTGGCTGATGCACTGCCTGTGGGGATTGCAGCAACCTTTGGGCAAGCAGTCCCGTTTGCACTTCGAACTCAAGGGCGGCACTTCACTCTCCAAGGGGTTTCGCATCATCGACCGCTTTTCGGAAGATATCGACATCCGCATCGAACCGCCGGCGGAACTGGATGTGAAAACCGGCAAGAACCAGGACAAGCCAGCCCATGTCGCATCGCGCGGCCGGTTTTATGACTGGCTCGCGGCAATCATCCGGATTCCTGGCATTGCGGCAGTGCAGCGCGATGTTGAGTTCGATGACGCCAAGCTGCGCAGCGCCGGCATTCGCCTGATTTATCCCACACGGTTTGCATCCCTGGCGGGCGTCAAGCCGGGTATTCTGCTTGAACTGGGTTTTGATGATACGGCGCCGAACGTACCTTGCACGATTTCGTCCTGGGCCTGGGATGCGGCGACATCAAGCAACGTGGCGACCATCGACAATCGCGCCATCGACGTCCCCTGCTACAGCCCCGCTTATACGCTAGTGGAAAAGCTGCAGACAATCTCGACCAAGTTCCGGCTGCAGCAGGCGCATGGCGGATTCCCGCGCAATTTTCTGCGGCATTATTACGACGTCTATTGCCTGCTTGATGATCCGTCCGTGCAGAAATTCATCGGTACACCGGAGTACGCGAAACGCAAGATGCAACGCTTCCGTGCGGGCGACAACCTCGACATCACAAGCAATGACGCGTTTGTATTATCAGATTCTGCAACACGGACATTATTTGAGACCGAATATCTGAAGACTGCAGCGCTCTACTTCAAGGGACAAGTTCCACTGGCCGATATCCTGGAACGCCTCAGAAAAAATATGAGCAGGCTTTAGGGCGTGTCATCAATTGAGCCAGATGACAGCGGCGGCGAAACTGGCGCACCGTAACGGAGCCAACAGCGCCGTCATTGGCAACTCGGATCCGATATTGTTCCTACGACAATCGTGGGCATCATTTATTGCGCCCCCATATCCCGAATGTCTTGCCGGCCGGTCCGTCATCGAATTGACGCAGATCGGGCGGCGATGCGAAGCCGCTCGTCAAGCGACTTCAGCCTTTCAAACCGCTTTTTGTCTTCCTCGTAAAGCCGCTCGTTCTTCGTAATCACCAGCCGGTGGGGCGAACCTTCCTTTCTGACCTCGAAACGAATGGGCAATCCCGATCCCCTGAAGACGTTCATGATGTGATCGCGATGCTGTTGCGCGATTGGCCATATCTTGCTGGCCTCGGTCGTCGATTTGAGAAAATCGGCGGTCGTTCGGCAGTAAGCGCATTTGCAGGACGGCTGCGCCTCAATCGACCAGTCGCCCTCGGCGCGCAGACCCTTGTCCAGCTCACGACGTATGCCTTGCGCAGCGTAATCGCGCAGGGCTTTGAATGCAGGCGATGATGCGCCCGCGCCCTGCTTTTGCAGCGCCAGCACCATGTCCGCCAAATCGGGCGCCGGGTATAGCGCAGAATTGGATGTGACGTGTCCGACGATCTTCCTGACCATGGAATCGTCTCGGAGCACAATATCTGCACGCATGACCTTCTTCAGAGCGTCCATTCTCGTGTCGAGCGAGGATATTTGTTGCACGGGCGTGGCATGCGCAAGATAGGCATCGCTTTGAACGATGCGGCCGATGTAATAGTCCGCCAGGAAGGCGGCCACCCTGGTGTCGCCCCCTTGGGACAGGAGATGCCGCGTCAGGTCATCGATGTTGACGGAAGCTGCGGTGCGGCGGAACCGGAGACGCTCGTCCTCTTCCCACCACGCTTTCATCAAGGCCAGACACCAGGCCGCGCCGTAGGCATTCTGCAAGTCGACCCAATCCTTGGCGGAATCCATATCAATGTCGGCAAGGGAAAAATCGGACAGAAGGGTTCGCGCAATGTTCTCGTCCTGGAGATAGAGAGCGATCCGGATAAACGGCTTGAACTGCCCGGCGCCGGTGTCCCGGACAGCCCTGCGCAAATACTGTCCGGCCTTGTCGACGATATCGGCCACGCGCGCTTCGTTGCCGAGCTTTTTAGTCAGCGCCAACAAACCGGCAAGGGCGCGATCGTAATCGAAGTCGAAGCTCATCGCTACCCGGTCAGATTCGCGCCACAGGACCATTGCCGCCCGACGGTACCAATAATCGATGGTGTTGCCGTAATTTCCCATCCAGCCTTCATGTTCGGAATTGATCAGGTTGCTTTCTTCCGTGTCCTTCGTCCAGCAGAGTTCGTCCTCGGAAACGGAAAGCTCCCGGTACGGCAGCTTCTTGCCGGCCGCGTCCAACCAGTGGGACAACACCGTGCTGCCGTCGATCAGTTCGCCCGGTTCGGGGTCGTATTCCTCATCGTATCTGCCATCGTATCCATCGGCCGCCGTCCAGGATTCATGGATCTCCGCCAAGCAAAGCTGCGACGTCAGACCCAGATGTTCGGCGGCGCAACGCAAGGCCTCGACATTCTTGCGATCAGCCCCCTTGAGCAGTTCCCATTTCAAACTGTGCTCGGTATAGCTGTGGTCCAGAAAATAGACAAGCTTCGGAGGCGCCGCGTCCTGCCCCTCCTCCCGATGAAAATACGCCTTGAGCGCCATTTCCAGGGCGGGGTTGGCACGCTTCTTTTCGCGGGAGAGAGACGGCGTCGATTCCAGCGCGAGGTTATAGGTCAATGCAACGCGATAACCCTGTTTGATCTTGTCGACTTCATGATGGCAGTCCGCGTAAAAGGCGATGCATGGGAGCATTTCGCCATCCAGGTTTTCCGATACGAACCGGTGTTGTTCCTTGACATGCCTGATCAGCAGGTCTCCGCCTATATGAGGCGAGGGAAGCACCACGACCAGAGTGGCGACCATGCCGTCGATCTTTTCGGAGTCCCGATGTTTCTTGAAGAACTGTCCCGGCCCGTAGATGAGCATATTGTGCAAATGTGGTGTGAGCGCGGCGTTCTCCGGTAATCCCATGACATCGCGCATGCTGGCCAGCATCGACGACATGGCCTTCTTGTCGTACCAGACGCGCAACTTGTCCGCAGTGATTTCTTGGGTATCGCGTACCTTCCTGTCCAGCAGCGTCTTTTCGCGCAAGCCGAATTTGGCGGCGGAGGAGACGCTCAACAGCCGTTCGATCTCGTGCCGCCCAAGCGGCATGGAAACAGGGCCGACTCCTTCGATCTCGATGTGAAATGCGCGCGGATCGAGCGTGTGTTCCGCATAAAAAGGGGTTGAGGACGCCACACGACGGCGCTCCTTAGCAAGGGCCTGAATGATTTCTTGTGTCGATGTGTTCAACGTTGTTCCCGTCCATGAATAGCTATCTCGGCGACGCGACGATCGGCGTGCCGCGTTTCGGCAGGTTCGCCATATCCAGATACGAGTCGACGCGCTCCCACATGAAATCCGATGCAAACTCGCCGGTGAAGGCCAGGTTCAGTGCTTGATACACAGGCACCCAGGCCTCGTTGTCTTGCTGCTTGCGACGCACCATCAGCTGCGGATTGAACTGGTACCAGCCCTGGGCAATACGCATAAACAGGGCCCGGTTGTATGCATAATCGCGATCGACTTCGTTGCGCGACAGGACGCCGGAAAGATGTGTGCGCCTGTTGCGTTCCGGCTTGACGACGTTGGCCGGAAGATGCTGCCATGCGTCGAGGATCGCTTGCGTCTCGAATGCGCCGTAAGGGCGGCGCTGCCTCTGCGTAAAGCGCGACCGGAATAGTGCCCACAGAGTCTGGAACAGGAAATACTCCGACAGATGCCGGTCGATGCGCACCAGCCGATTGCCGGTATTGACATCAATGCTGGCCGGCGCCAGCAATTCATACAGCGCCGCAAAAGGCCCGCGTGCAAACTTCTCGTCATAGAAGGCTTCCCGCATCGCCCAGTGCAGCGCATTGGCGCCATAGTGATCGGTCGCCTCGCGGTCGGCGCCGCGTTCCAGCAGTGCTTCCACCAGGGGCACGTTGCCCGCTGCCGCTGCCGCGATCAGCGGTGTCTGATTCATCGGCAACCGATGCTCGACACCATACTGGTCGCACTGCGCGAGGATGTCCTTGAACTTGTTGGCAAAATAGGCGGAGTAGGTCTTGCGGCCCACGCTAACCCGCTGGTGCGCGAAACCCTTTGCCGCATCGAATTTCCCTTCCTGTATCAGCCGCATCGCCAGCACCGGCTCGTTGTAGCAAGCGGCGATTTCATAAAGCTGCTGCCGCATTTTGCTGCCGGGTACTTGCTCGCGGAAGACCTTGACCAGGAGTTCGGTGATTTTTGCCTCGTCGAATATCGGCCACGGAACAGGTTTTTGCCGCAGAATATTACGGCGAATCGCCTCCGCCTGCTCCTGCTTGCCTTGCAATTCCAGTTTGCGCGCTTCCTTCTGCCAATCTTCCTGTGTTGACTGCCTGGCATCGAACTTCACCGGTCCCGCGGCGGCAAGGTCGAGCAGATCAAAGAGCGGATGCTCAGTGTCGGATTCGATGATATAGAGGTTCTGGATCGCCCGCGTCAGTGCCACATACAGCGCGTTGACGAAGAATTTGTAGATCTCCATCGACTTGTCGCTCTTGTCTTTGGCTCGGCGGTAATCGAGCGTGTCGGCGGCGAGATCCTGTTTGTTTACGCCTTGCGCGATTTCGGTGAATTGCGCGCGATGATCGGACACAAAGCGGTATAGCACGATGTTTTCATATTCCAGGCCCTTTGCTTCGTGGATGGAGAACAGCAAGGGGGTACCGAAATGCTTGCGCGCTTCGGCTTTGTCCTCATCGCGCATGACCAGTACGGCAAACTGGGTGGACTGGCGAATCTTTTGGTCCAGCTCCTTCTTGACGGCGTCCTTGTCCGGCACCAGCGCCACCTGCCCGGCGGTGCCGCCCACCGATTGCACCAGGAAATTGCTTTCGCGGTCGATCGAGCCAAAGCGGCATTGCTTGATCTTCAACAGCTGGTTAGCGACACGAGTCGCTTCCTGCCCATTGCGGAAGTTGGTGGTCAGCACCCGCAGTTGCTGCCGCTCCGCCAGTTGTGGGTCATGCCAGAACAGACTCTTGACTTGCCCCCACGAGAAAAAATTCGGATGCACGATCTGGTTGGAATCGCCGCATAGCAGGAACTGACCGGGTTTTTTCAACGTTTTCAACACCAGCGCCAGCTGCACGCTCGTGATGTCCTGCACTTCGTCAATGACCACAAAGTCGTAGCGCGGCGCGGCCAGCGTCTGCCATTCATGCGCCACCAGGTTGAGATCGAACAGATGGGATTCGGTGAGCCAGGCGCGGTATTTTTCAAACAGATCGTACAGCGCTTCGCGTTGCTCGCCGGAGAAAATCGACTGACGTATGCCAAGTGCGTGGTACGCATCGCGCGACAGCACGCCGGCGGCGCCGGAACTGAGCACGCCGCGAATTTCTTCGAATGCCTGATGGGCGTCGATGTTCTTGAATGCCTGCCGCATCCGCACAAACCAGCCGACAAATTCGCGCCAGCCGGCTTCCCGTCCCGCCGGCACGCGTATCGACTCGACAAACTCGCGGTAAGACAAAAACACCGCGTCCTGTCCCGCATGCTCGAAGCCGTTCGCGTAGTAGAGATCGCGCGCATTCTGCGCGAGATAGGCCGAATGCGTGACATACACCACCTCGCCTTCCGCCTGCTTCATTTTTTCCAGCGTCAGCGCGGTCTTACCGCTGCCGGCGCTGCCGACCACGATCAAGGGCGGCGGCTGGCGGTAAATCATTTCCTGCGCATCATCGAACGAAATCGGCTTGTCGAGCAGATGGATGGCAGCCCGTTCCGGGTGCAGATAACGTACCGGCTGCGCTTCCTTCATCGCTTCACCGACATCGCCGTCAGGGACTCTGGATTCGTCGATGGATGCACCGCGCAAGAAACGCGACTTGTCGTAATCGTGATTGGCGATGACCTCCAGCATCAGTGCGCAGACTTCGTCCCCATGGCGCACCAAAGAGAACAGCAAGCGATCGGCGCCGTCGAGTTTTGCGCGATAGAACTTGCCGTGGGTCAGGCTGGTGAGTTTTTTAACCTGCGCCGCATGGAAATCGTCCCTTGAAATGGCGTCGGCGACCTTGCGGTAGGCTGTCTTGACACGGGACGTATCGAGTCCGATATATTCGAGAATTTTCATGACGATGCAAGAAAAGGGCAGGTATGTGACTTGTAGGTAACCGATGAGTTCGCAACGCTGCCTGAGCTTCGGGCAGATGCCTGTTGCGGATCCGCGTGCCCCGGATTGTGTGCAAACAACTGCTTCCACAGCCGTTGCGTGAGTTCGTGCATGCGCGATGCCGGATGCTGCCCTACCGCTGCAGCACATCGACCAGACTCACGCTCTTGTTTGCCAACCAGCTCCATGAGCTGTGCCAGCATCATTGCCAAGTCTTGTTGCTCAGTGTTGGAAAATTGAACACATTCCGGACACATGCCGAAATGATAACGCAGGCGACGTCCGGAAAGAATGAAAAGAACGCCCGCCACTAATCACTTATCGCCATACAACCAATTTCTTTGACGGTATTAGTAACGGTATTTCAGATTTACAAAAGCCACAAACCATTCATCCATTCGGGTTTTCAAGGACTATTCAAGTCCACCTATCCGGACATGCTTGGCGAATTCCGCCAAGGCAAAAAAACCCGCAGTCTTCATCACGAAGCTGCGGGTTTTTTGTTGTCCCAGAAACATCTCGCCGCGGTTTTAAAGCGGCCGAATGCCGATATGGATAAAGATGTTGTCGGCTATATCGCCTTGCATTTCCTGCTGCGCTCATTCCAATGGCGGCAAGTCGGTGGCGGACAGTACCGCCGCCCCTCAACTACCCTTGGAGGAAGGCATCGCGTGTCATTCATAAGAAGAATGCATTGTCCGCCTGTCGGAATTGCCCTCTCAGGGACAAGGGGCAATGTCCTGCCCAAGCTCCGTCACGAATTGCACTGTATGGTCATCCTGAATTACCACACCCAAGGGATCGATCTTTTCTACACGCAGTTCGGCGGCCTCGTCAATCTCAAGCGGCACGTTCAGTTCTGAAAACAGCGATCTTATCCTTTGCGCCTTTTTTGAGATATTCGCTCAACGCTCGGGTTCCCACCGCTGAATAGCCTGGGACCGCCAATCCCTGGTCGCGAAGTTTTTTGACGTAGGTCCCGAGTCGGCCAATCGAATTATGTGGAAAAACATGAAATATCCGAACTTTGGCGCCTGGCAAAGGAACGCCGCTACGGATGCTTTTCTCCGCCAATCACGACGCCAATGCAGACTCCGATGCCATTGGTAACGCAAAGCACGCCGGATCTTGACGTGCCTGTGCTTGCCACCAGTCTGCTGAAGAAGGGAAAGTAACCGATGGCTTTGATCGTATGGGGTGCCTTTAGCGTGAAGTAACGCACGCTGGCCTGCAAATGCGACCGACGCACGCATTCCTGCATCAGGTCTGTGTCTGGGAGCATGTACTCCGACCAGTCCTTGATTTGCCTGTCAGGGTGGCTTCGGACATTCTGGTATTCATTCGCGGACGACTGTTGCAATCGCGGGTCATCGCGGCTGGAAATGAATCGAAAATCCGAAACAAATGTCATTGAGGCATTGGTGCGCTTGTAATGTTGAGCTGCATAGTTTTTTGCAAACAGCGCATAGTTCCACCCCGGCTGCGGCAAGCGGCGGCGAACCTAGCCCTTGTGCATGATGTCGTGATCCGTCCACAGCACTTCGGCGATGTAGGGAATATTCGCCTTCGCAACCCAGTTGTCACCCTTCCCTAGGATATGGCCTTGCTGCTTTTCCGAGGTGAGGTCGAACAGTACCTCGTACACGACGCCATCGCTGCCCTTTCCCAATGACACCCGGATATCGGGCCGCGAGTTCTTGAAGGAGCACGGAAAATACCCGTCGAGGCTACCGGTGAATTCGAAAGCAAAGACCAGATCCGAGAGTGCCGACTTGTAGACATTTTTCTGGACTTCGACGCCGTTGAAGCCGGCGATCAGGTATTGATAGACGGCGCGTTCGATCGTCGAACCGGCCGATGCCCGGTAGAACCGGTGCGCTTTCGGGCTGTCGCTGAAGAAGCGGCTTTCCGCCTTCAGGCCATGGGCGCCCGACGAGCTGAAGTCCGCGCCGCCCATGTGGACCGCCGCCATCTTGGCGCAGGAGAGCACGGCATTCGCGAATTCCGCGCAGCGGTCTTTTTGTGCATCGGTATGCTTGTCATGCCATGCGTTTTTGAAATCTACGAGTATTGCCACTCCGTTTTCCCTTTCCGGTTTCTGTCGGGCAGACGCGCTGCCGTTTCGTTTTCGTTATGCCAGCATTGTGTCTGAAGTGATGCTCGTCATCCATGCCTGATGCGGACGTATTGTCAGCTTTTTCGTTGTGCAAGTCATCCGTCGCTGGATAGCAAAGTCAAGGGATGGAACGCACCGGTGCCGGAACCCCCGATGGTATAATCCCTCCCCACCGCACGCCGGAAACCGGCATCGAAGCGTGTCTCCCAAAGCCCGTTTCGGCACATGGCCGGCAACCGTTTCTGCGACGCGGCAACGATTTTTGCGATGATCGAGGTGACTATGCGGGGTCGGCGTCTTTTCATTTTTCTTCTGTCCGCTGTCATCTCGGTGGCCGCTTCGGCGTTCGAGCGGCCTTTTCCATCGAATATCAAGCGCGGCAGCATGACGCCGGCGCCCTATCCCGAGATCGTGATCGACGGCAAAAGCCGCACCCTGTCGGCCGGCGCCCGCATCTGGAACCAGGACAACATGATCGAAATGCCGGCGTCGCTGCGCGGCAGCCTGTTGCCCGTGTATTACACCGAAAACCTGGAAGGCGATATCGACCGGGTCTGGATCCTGACGCGGGAAGAACAAAGCCGGCCCAACCCGAAATAGCGATTTACCCTGCTGGACATTCATGCCCAAAAAAGTATTCATCAAGACCTTCGGCTGCCAGATGAACGAGTACGACTCGGACAAGATGGCGGACGTACTCAATGCCTCCGACGGCCTCGTCAAGACGGATCGGCCGGAAGACGCCGATGTCATTCTGCTCAACACCTGTTCGGTGCGTGAAAAAGCGCAGGAAAAGGTGTTTTCCGACCTGGGCCGCCTGCGTGAACTGAAACGCGCCAATCCCGACCTCGTGATCGGCGTCGGCGGCTGCGTCGCATCGCAGGAAGGCGCGGCGATCGTCAAGCGCGCGCCTTACGTGGATGTGGTATTCGGGCCGCAGACCCTGCACCGCTTGCCGGAACTGATCCAGCAGCGGCGCTCAACCGGCCGTTCCCAGGTCGACATCAGCTTCCCGGAAATCGAGAAATTCGACCATCTGCCGCCGGCCAAGGTCGATGGCGCAAGCGCGTATGTATCGATCATGGAAGGCTGCAGCAAGTACTGCAGCTATTGCGTGGTGCCCTACACCCGCGGCGAGGAAGTGTCGCGCCGTTTCGACGACGTGCTGGCCGAAGTCGCCGGCCTGGCCGATCAGGGCGTCAAGGAAATCACGCTGCTGGGCCAGAACGTCAATGCCTATCGCGGCGCGATGGAAGACGGCGACATTGCCGATTTCGCATTGCTGATCGAATACATCGCCGAGATACCCGGCATCGAACGCATCCGCTTCGTCACCAGCCATCCAAAGGAATTCACGCAGCGGCTGATCGATACCTATGCGAAAGTTCCAAAGCTGGTCGACCATCTCTACCTGCCGGCCCAGCACGGTTCCGACCGCATCCTGATGGCGATGAAGCGCGGCTATACGGTACTGGAATACAAATCGGTCCTCCGCCGCCTGCGTGAAGTGCGGCCGAACATCGCCGTGTCCAGCGACTTCATCGTGGGATTCCCCGGCGAAACAGAGGCGGATTTTGATGCATTGATGAAGCTTATCAACGATATCGGGTACGACACCAGTTTCAGCTTCGTATTCAGCCCCCGCCCGGGCACGCCGGCCGCCAACTTGCCGGACGACACGCCCTATGAAGTCAAGCTCAAGCGCCTGCAGCATCTGCAGGCGACGATCGAAGCGAATGCGCGCAAGATCAGCCAGAGCATGGTGGGGTCGGTGCAGCGCATTCTGGTCGAAGGCCCAGCGAAAAAGGGCGGTGACGACCTGCAAGGGCGGACCGAGAACAATCGCGTGGTCAACTTTGCCGCCGGTCCGAACGGAACTCGGCTGATCGGCCAGATGGTCGATGTCGAGATCATGCAGGCCTTCCCGTATTCGCTGCGCGGCGAACTTGTTATCAAACAGTGAATCTCACCAGACAACGACCACTATTCACATCATTTTGAAGACAAAAACTCCTTCCGAGCCTCAACAATTCATCCCGCAACCGGTCGACAACAACCGTCTCGCCCATCTGTGCGGTCCGATGGATGAAAACCTCCGGCAGATTTCCGCGGCGCTTGATGTCACCATCTTCCGCCGCGGCGAGAAATTCGTCGTCGGCGGCGCGAATGCGCCCAAGGCGGTGGAATTGCTCGAACAGTTCTACGCCATCGCCGACAAGGTCATTTCCGTCGAAGACATCCAGCTCGCGCTGGTCGAGCAGCGCGCCGGCACCCGCAAGGCCGACAAGGCGGATAAGGTGGATGACGAGGCCGCCGACGATGAACCGATCACCGAGGATCCGGTACTCAAGACACGGCGCAGCGACCTGCGCGGCCGCACGCCGCATCAGAGCCAGTACCTGAAAGCGATTCTCGAACACGACGTCACCTTCGGCGTCGGTCCGGCCGGTACCGGCAAAACCTACCTGGCGGTGGCCTGCGCGGTCGATGCGCTCGAGCGCGACGCGGTCAAGCGCATTGTGCTGACCCGCCCGGCGGTGGAAGCCGGCGAACGCCTCGGCTTCCTGCCAGGCGACCTCGCGCAGAAGGTCGACCCTTACCTGCGGCCCCTGTACGACGCGCTCTACGACCTGCTGGGTTTCGATCGCACGCAAAAGATGTTCGAAAAGCAAGCCATCGAGATCGCACCGCTTGCCTATATGCGGGGCCGTACGCTGAACCATGCCTTCATCATCCTCGACGAGGCGCAGAACACCACGCCAGAACAGATGAAGATGTTTCTGACGCGCATCGGCTTCGGCAGCAAGGCGGTGGTTACCGGCGACGTGACCCAGATCGACCTGCAGCGCACCCAGAAGAGCGGCCTGGTGGATGCGGTCAAGATTCTCGCCAATGTCCGCGGCATTGCATTTACCCAATTCACCAGTGCCGACGTGGTTCGCCATCCGCTGGTGGCGCGCATCGTCGATGCCTATGACGCAGCCACGCCGGCCACCCGCAGCGTTTTGCTCAAAAATGCCCTCAAAAAATAAGCTTGCGCTGTCGGTACAATATCCTGATCCACGGTTGAAGGACATTATTTCCCGGGCGCATCTGCGGCGCTGGGCACAAGCAGCGCTGTTCGCCCCGGCGGAGTTCACGATCCGCTTTGTCGATGCCGACGAAGGCCGCACGTTGAACCGGGACTATCGGGGCAAGGATTATGCGACCAACGTCCTGACGTTTGCCTACACTGAGGATGAAGACAGTGAGGTGACGCAGGCCGACATCATCCTGTGTACCGATGTACTGCAGCGTGAAGCCGAGGAATTGAAAAGGCCGCTGGAAACCCATGTTGCGCACTTGGTGGTGCATGGCGTGCTGCATGCCCAGGGGTATGACCACGAGCAGGACGATGAAGCGGCCGAAATGGAACAGCTTGAAATTGAAATACTGGCAACATTGGGCTATGCCAACCCGTATGCCGAGGCTTGATCCCGGTCCGGGAAAGCGGTTGAATTTCCGGTTTCGGGGCGCATTTGTTGTATCCTATATTCCCTAGCAACTACGTCGCAAGACGGCTTTCCGCCATATGCAAGATCACCCTAGTGGTGCCAAATTCGCTGACACCAAACCGCAACGGTCACTGTTTGAACGCCTGACCGCTCTCATTTCCCCTGAACCAGAAAACCGCGCCGAGCTGCTCGAGATCCTGCACGACGCGCATGAACGCAGCCTCATCGACGCCGACGCGCTGTCGATGATCGAGGGCGTGTTCCAGGTCGCCGACCTGTCCGCGCGCGACATCATGGTCCCCCGTTCGCAGATGGACGTCATCGACCTGAACAAGCCAATCGGCGAATGGATGCCGCTGGTGCTGAAAACCGCCCACTCCCGCTTTCCGGCGGTCGATGGCGAGCGCGACAAGGTGGTCGGCATCCTGCTGGCGAAGGATCTGCTGCGATATTACGCCGATGAATCCTTCAATCCGCGCGACATGCTGCGCCCGGCGGTCTTCATCCCCGAATCCAAGCGCCTGAATGTGCTGCTGCGCGACTTCCGCGCCAACCGCAACCATATGGCGATCGTGGTCAACGAGTACGGCGGCGTGGCCGGCCTGCTGACGATCGAGGACGTGCTGGAGCAGATCGTTGGCGACATCGAGGATGAGTATGATCTGGACGATGCCGAAGACAATATCCTTTCCCTCAAGGACAGCGGCCGCGGCCAGCGCTGGCGGGTCAAGGCACTGACCGAGATCGAACAGTTCAACGAGACATTCGGCACCGACTTCCCGAACGACGACGTCGATACCATCGGCGGCCTGGTGGCGAACCACCTCGGCCGCGTGCCGCACAAGGGCGATGTATTCGACATGGGCGGCCTGCGGTTCGAGGTGTTGCGCGCCGATGCGCGGCAGGTGCATCTCCTGATGGTCAGCAAGTTGCCGCCGGCGCCGGCTGAAACGCAGTAAGGTGCGCCATGCGCACGATTTCCGTCGCAGGCGCATCGCTGCGCCACCCGCGCCCTGCGACTGCCGGATGGACTGATTGATCCCCGCAATCCAACCCCTGTCCTCGACAGGATGCGCGCCGCCATGCCTCCGATTTCTTCCCTCCTCCGGACCTGCCGCGTGACTCCCCGCAACCACCTCGCGTCCATCTCGCGCTTCGCGGTGCCGCTCGCGTTCGTCGCAGGAGCGGCCAACGTATTCGCCTTCGCCCCTTTCGGCCTGTGGCCGCTGCAAACCCTGCTGCTGGCATTGCTGTTCGCCCTGGTGCTGCGGCAGGCATCGGTGCGGCGCAGCGCCCTGATCGGCTGGGCCTATGGGTCGGGCTGGCTGATCGCGGGGTTTCACTGGCTGTACATCAGCATGCACGAGTACGGCAACCTGCCGGGCTGGATGGCGGCGCTGGCGGTGATGCTTCTGGGCGTTGCATTAAGCATCTATGCGGCGATCGCCATGGGTCTAGCCGCCTGGTTGCGCCAGCGGTGGTCAGCCGGGCCGGCGGTGTCGCTGCTATTGCTGCTGCCCGCGCTGTGGACGCTCAATGAATGGGCGCGCGGCTGGGTGCTCACCGGATTCCCCTGGGTGGGCGGCGGCTATGCCCACAGCGCCGGGCCGCTGGCCGGGTTCGCGCCGGTCGTGGGCGTCTACGGGCTGGCCCTGTTGTCCGCGCTGATCGCCGGCGCGTTGGTGCTGGCGCCGCACAAACGAATGGCGGCTATCCTGGCCGGCGGCATTCTTATCCTTGGAACAGGATTGCGTGCGGTGGAATGGACGCACACCAGCGGCGCGCCGATTTCAGTGCGCCTGCTGCAAGGGAACGTGCCGCAGGAAATGAAATTCGACCCGGACCGGATTTATGCCACGCTGTCGATGTACCACGACATGATCAGCACAACGCCGGCCGATCTGATCGCCACGCCGGAAACCGCGATTCCGATGCTGTCGCGCCTGCTGCCACCGGATTACCTGCCGCGCTTGTCGGCGTTTGCGCAGCAGTCCGGTAGTCACCTCGTGCTCGGCGTGCCGCTCAGCGATGGACCGTCCCTGTATGCCAACAGCGCGATCGGCATCGCACCGGCGACAACCGGCACATCCGCAGGCAACGCGACCGCGCCGGCGACGTATCGCTATGACAAGCATCACCTGGTGCCCTTCGGCGAGTTTGTACCCACCGGCTTCGGCTGGTTCGTCGACATGATGAAGATCCCCCTGGGAAATTTCGTGCGCGGCAAGCCCATCCAGCCGCCGTTTGCGGTGAAGGGTCAGTGGGTGCTGCCGAACATTTGTTACGAGGACTTGTTCGGCGAGGAAATCGCGGCGCAGATCGCCGCCAGCCGTTCGCCCGGATCGGCCGTCCCGCAGGCCACCATGCTGCTCAACCTGTCCAACATTGCCTGGTTCGGCGATTCCATCGCCCTGCCCCAGCACTTGCAGATTTCCCAGATGCGTTCACTGGAAACCGGCCGCCCGATGCTGCGCGCCACCAACACCGGCGTGACCGCCGTCATCGACCCGAAAGGCCGGGTGCAGGCGCAGCTTGCGCCCTACACGCGCGACGCCTTGAGCGCCACGGTTCAGGGTTATCAGGGTTACACGCCCTATGTCCTGTACGGCAACAAGCCCGCGATAGCACTGGCGCTGCTGATGCTCGCGGCAGGCTATCTGGTGAGCCGCAGGCAGCCGGGTAAATCGCATGAGGGCGACAAAACCCGCTAGAATTGTCGGTTTTCGTCATTCCCTTCACCAACCCTCGGCCTCGTCCCTGGGAACAAAAAATGCTCACTTTTCAACAAGTCATTCTCAAGCTGCAAGAGTATTGGGATGCGCAAGGTTGCGCGCTGCTGCAACCCTACGACATGGAAGTCGGCGCCGGCACCTCGCATACCGCGACCTTCCTGCGCGCGATCGGACCGGAGCCCTGGCGCGCGGCCTATGTGCAGCCGTCGCGTCGCCCGAAAGACGGCCGCTACGGCGAAAACCCCAACCGCATGCAGCATTACTACCAATACCAGGTCGTACTGAAGCCGGCGCCGGAAAACATCCTCGACCTGTACCTTGGTTCGCTGCAAGCGCTCGGACTCGACCTGAAGCAGAACGATGTGCGCTTTGTCGAGGATGACTGGGAGAATCCGACGCTGGGCGCTTGGGGCCTTGGCTGGGAAGTGTGGCTGAACGGCATGGAAGTCACGCAGTTCACCTATTTCCAGCAGGTGGGCGGACTCGACTGCAAGCCGGTGCTGGGCGAAATCACCTACGGCATCGAGCGGCTGGCGATGTACCTGCAGGGCGTCGAGAATGTGTACGACCTCGTCTGGACGGAATGGCAGGAACAGGGCGTCACCAAGCGCCTGACCTACGGCGACGTGTTCCACCAGAATGAAGTCGAACAGTCGACCTACAACTTCGAACACTCGAATACCGAGTTCCTGTTTTCGCTGTTCGGCAACTACGAATCCGAAGCGAAGCGCCTGCTGGAGGTGCCGCTCGCCCTGCCGGCC
>NZ_DAIUCO010000090.1:0-18039 GCF_036846085.1 Noviherbaspirillum sp.
CTCGCCCTCGCCTGATCGCTCCTACGAGCAATAAAAAACCCCGCCTTCGAAAAAAAGACGGGGTTCGTCAGCAGTCTGAGACGAACCCTGCGGTTCGTCTTTTTCATTTCGGCGAAGCAGTCGAAGAAATCCGACTGGCCTGAAAAGACAAATGCCCGCTTGCGCGGGCATTTGATGATCTGGCGGAGTGGACGGGACTCGAACCCGCGACCCCCGGCGTGACAGGCCGGTATTCTAACCGACTGAACTACCACTCCTGAAACTTGCTGCATCTGTCCGACCGAATTGCGGGAAGGACAGCCGACGTTTGTCACCACGTCTGAAGGGCACGAAGTCTACAGCATCTTCAGCAAGTTGGCTAGGGGGAAGTTGATTCCTTCCTGAAATGCCATGCACGATCCTGGTGCGAACCAGTTGTATTGGCAAGACTCCAATGCATATCTTTCAACCGGGCATGAGGCAGGGCGGCTATGCAAAACACCCCATGGAATCACGTCGCCACGCGCGCCGCATTCGGACAGCTCGACCGGATGCGCCAATGGCGCGGCGCCTTGTTCGACGCTGCGGGATTTGCGCCGGTCGAGTCGGCATACCGTGTCGTGCATGAGGAACCGGGCCTGCGATTGCGTCGCTACGGCGATGAACACGCCGGCGGACCGGCGATGCTCATCGTGCCGGCGCCGATCAAGCGTCCGTATATCTGGGACCTGGCGCCGTCAGTCAGCGTGGTCCGGCAATGCCTGGCGCAGGGCATGCGCGTCTACCTCGCGGAGTGGGCAGCCATCGGCGACGACGAGCAGGGATTCGGCCTTTGCGATTATGGCAACCGCCTGCTGCATGCGTGTATCGAGCGGATCGAAGCGGATTGCGGTGAGACCGCCTGCGTCATGGCCGGCCATTCGCTCGGCGGGATACTGGCCACCGCATTCTGCTGCCTGCACCTGGAGCGGGCGAGGGCGCTCATTCTGCTGGAAGCGCCGCTGCACTTCGACGCCGATGCGGATCGGATCACATCGGCAGTCCACACCGCGCCGGATGCACGTGCAATCGCCGCCGCCTTCGGCACAGTGCCGGGATCGTTCCTGAACGCGGCCAGCGTATCGGCCGCCCCGGATGAATTCCGCTGGGAGCCTTACCGGGATTTTTCGCTGTCCATTGCGGATCGGGATGCTTTCGCCACGCACATGCGGGTGCTGCGCTGGACCCATGATGAATTCGCACTGCCCGGGCACTTGTTTGCCGACGTGGTGGAGTGGCTCTATCGTGATGACAGGCTGATGCGCGGCATGCTGGACATGGACGGACAACGCATCGGACCGGGAAATCTGCTGACGCCGCTATTGAGCGTCTATGATCCTCGCAGCTCTGTCGTGCCGCCGCAATCGGTCGTTGCATTCCATGAGGCCGCCGCGGGGAGCCAGAAAAAGCTGTTGCAGTACGAAGGGGATGTCGGCGTCGCGCTCCAGCATGTCGGCGTGCTGGTGGGGCGGAATGCCCATGCGGTGATCTGGCCGGCGGTCTTCGAATGGCTGTCCGAACTGGCGGTCCTGCCGCGATCCCGGCCGGTAAGCTGACCGGACGCACGGCAGCCGCCACGGAACCTGCGGCCTTGGATACAATCCACCGGTTTCCTTCAACGCCTGCCCACTGCCATGGATGATTCCGATTCGCCGCTGTTTCCTCCTATCGAACCGTACCGCAGCGGCGTGCTGCCGGTGGACGAACTGCATACCCTGTATTGGGAAGAATGCGGCAACCCGCACGGCGAGCCGGTACTGTTCCTGCATGGCGGACCGGGCGGCGGCTGCACGCCTAAGCAACGCCGATTCTTCGACCCGGCGCATTACCGCATCGTGCTGTTCGACCAGCGCGGCGCCGGCCGTTCCACACCGCTCGGCGAATACCGCAACAACACCACGCAACTGCTGGTCAGCGATATCGAACGCCTGCGTGACATGCTCGGCATCGACCGCTGGCTCGTGTTCGGCGGTTCATGGGGATCAACGCTGGCGCTGGCCTATGGCGAAGCGCACCCGGAACGCTGCCTGGGCTTCGTCCTGCGCGGCATCTTCCTGTGCACGCAGGCGGAAATCGACTGGTTCATCAATGGCATCCGATGGTTTTTTCCGGAGGTGCACGCGGAATTTGCCGAACCGATACCCGAAGGGGAGCGCGGCGACCTGTTGCAGGCTTACACCAAACGCCTGTTCTGTGACGACCGCGCCGTCACCGTCGCCGCCGCGCGCACCTGGAGCCGGTATGAAGGCCGCTGCCTGTTCCTGAGACCGGACGCGGAAGCCGTCGAAGACTTCAGCTCCGATGTCGTCAGCCTCGGCATCGGCAGGCTGGAAGCGCATTATTTTTTGAACCAGGGATTTTTCAGCGACGACCAGCTTATCCGCAACGTCGACCGTATCCGTGATCTGCCCGCCGTTATCGTGCAAGGCAGATACGACGTGGTGTGTCCACCCTTGTCCGCCTATCGCCTGCACCAGGCATGGCCAGAGGCAAAATTCCACATGATCCCCGATGCCGGCCATGCGGGTTATGAACCGGGCACCGCTGCGGTACTGGTGGCGGCAACGGAGCAATTCAAGACCCGGCGTTGCTTCGATTAATTCTTTCGATCGCCCACTGCCCAAGAATGCCTGTTTGCATGAACCGGCCGGCACTATAATTGTTCGACGGAAAGCGCCGGTTGCCGTGCATGTGAAGAACTGGCGATGCCGCTATCAACGTTTTTCGCCAAGTCGAGTTCATCATGTACAACAGAATCGCAGTCATTTTCCTTGGCGGCATGCTCGCCGCCTGCAGTACGTCGACCGACGACAGGCTCGCCGAACCGGCGAAACAGGAGCGGCGGGAACCGGTAAGTCGTGTGGAACAGGTCGAGACCACCCTCGATGCAACCTCCACCGCATCCACCATCGATGGCTATAAGCGGGATATTGCGCAGCGGATTGTCCAGGTCAATTCCACCAAGGTCTTTGTCGGACGTCCGCAAGCGCTGCTGCGCTCGGTCGTCGTCGTGCGGTATGCCGTCGATGCACGGGGAAATCTCGTGCATAGTGAAATCCAGCGCTCCAACCGCGACAAAGTCACCGAAGTCACTGCGCTGGCAACCTTGCGCAACGCCGCGCCGTTCCCCAAGCCGGCATCGAACCTGCTGCGCCGGGGGCGCGTGGATATTTCGGAAACCTGGCTGTTCAACAATGATGGGCGCTTCCAATTGCGTACCATCGCCGAACCACAGATGGACAGGTAGCCCGGCAGATTTCATCGTCTCCTTTCAAGGCATGCACCTGTCTTCATACAATTGCGAACGCCTCTGCATCCAGAGCGCAACAGGGCAGCCGCCGGGTTACATACTTTTACACAGTCAATAAGAAGCAAAAAATCAACGGCTTGAAGGGTGTTCACGCGCAGCCGTAGCCCATGACTGCGGTAGCGCCCTGAACGCCGGCCATGCTGCTTCATCCAAGCTCCTGCATCGACGATGCTTTTTTCATTATCTCCCAGGAGCATTTTCATGAGCTTGAAAACCACTATCCGGACCATGTCCTTCGTATTGATTGCCTCGGTGTCATCGATCGCACTCGCGCAAAGCGGCTCCGGTTCATCCTCTCCGTCCGCGACAGGAACATCGAAAGGCGCCACCGCAGGCCCCACCGGCGCAGGCAGCTCCAACGGCGCCACCAAAAGCTCCGGCAGCACCGGGGCGTCAAGCACCGCCGATACGCCATCATCCACATCCGGATCGACAGCCGGCGGTTCCGGCGCGGCCGGTGCCGCAGGAACTTCCGGTACGACCGGCAAGAGCGCCAGCGGCGTATCGAATTCGTCGGGTGCATCCGCAAGCGGCGACGAATCGGCATCGAAAAAGAAAAGCCAGGCGAAACAGAACAAATCCGACAAACCCGGCAAGGGCCAGAAAAGCACCGAATAATTCCCGCGCTGCGTCACGGAAGCAAAATGCAACACCAAGTTTGGCAAGCGGCTTCCGGGCCGCTTTTTTTACTTCGGCTCACGCACACACACTGTTGCTATTGATTTGCCGGGCAGGGACGAATCTGTTTTAATGGAGACGATTCCTTCTCTGCAATCCTTCATGACCTCCACTTCCTCCCCCGTGCTTGCTGCAGCCGGTCAACGGCCCGCTAAACTGTATCGCTATTCGCATCACACTTGGCTTGAACGTTCGCTGTCGCTGGGTGAATTCCGCCTGCGTGCTCCGCTGCAGGGCCTCACGATGCCGCAATCCGGCAAACAGATTCTGCCGCTTGCGGCGAAGCAGGACATGTCCGCCGGCTACCTGACGCTCAGCCTTGCCCATGCATGGGATGACGCGTTGTTCGATCTTTTTTCAGGCGCGGATGCCTGTCTCGTCATCCACGACACGGAAGAGTTTGGCGAGCGTATTCATCACGCCGCGCAGAAGACCCTGCCAAGCTGGGCAGGCATCGATGCCGCCATGTCCTACGGCATGCCGAGTCCGCTCGGCGCCGCCTTCTCCAAATCCAGGCAGAGCGCGCCCGAAAGGGAGTGGCTGTTCGCATGGCGGCCGACGCAGGCCATGCCGATCTTCAATCCAGTGACGATCCGCATCGGAAGCGTCGAAAGCATTGCGGAGATCCGGTTGCGGTCGGCATAATTGATTCTCCACGCCAATGTTGTGGTTTGATCAAACGACGCCGCCGCACATTTGATAAATTACCTTGCATAAAGACTTTCGCCGTGATCGCCCGGAATGAATGCATGCGGGCCTGGCGCATGTCTGATTCACCCGCAGTCGCTGTGCTGGATTAACTTCCCGTTTTCCGCGACTGCCAACTAAAGGAGTAACGCCATGCCGACGTCCAGCATCAAGACGGTACGACACGATATGAGCACGCTGGTGCGCGATGCACAGGCCTTGTTTCGCGAAGCGACCTCGGCTTCCGGCGAGCGTGCCGACGAGCTGCGCCACAAGGGCCTCATGCTTCTCGACGCCGCCATGGAAAAAGCCCAGGACGCACAAGTGATTGCCGTGGAAACCAGCAAGGAAGTGGCGCACCAGACCGACTTCTTCGTTCGCGCAAATCCATGGCGGGCAGTGGCGATCTCCGCGGGCGTCGGATTGCTGGCCGGCTTGCTCCTCTCGCGTAAATGAACGCGGTGGACAAGCCAGCGTCCGGCGCGACGCCGATACCTGCAGGCGGGCTCGCCGCCGGCCTGGCTGGAATGGGTAAAAATCTGTTCGGCTTGCTCGTCAGCCGTGTCGAGCTGGCGGCTTGCGAGCTGGGTGAAATCCGCAGTCATCTCCTCAAGCTGCTGCTGTTGTTCGGCATCGGCGTGGTGGTGGTCTGGTTCGCCATCGCTTACTGGACCGCGCTGATCGTGGTGCTGGCATGGGACAGCTGGGGCTGGAAGATACTGCTGCTCATGGCAGCTGTATTTACTTTGTTGGCAGCCGGTTTACTGTTCTATGCGCGCGCACTGCTGAGCGCGAACAAGCTGTCGATGCCGGCCACCATGGCCGAATTGCGCAACGACCGGGATGCCTTGCTGTGAAAGGTGACGCCATGATGGATGAATCCTCCGATGACCATGCCGTTGCGGACCGCAAAGAACAATTGATCGCGCAGGGCCGGGTCTTCCGCGCACGTGTCGTGCAATCGAAGCAGGCGTTGCAAGCCGGCCTGCGTCCGCAAGTGCTCGCGAAAAGCGCCATTGCCCGGGTTGCTCCCGTGGTGCTTGGCATGCTGGCAAGCCGTGGCGTCTCCGGTGCAAACGGCCTCGACCTGCAGCAGGCATTACCCTTGTTGGCCGACGGCTACTCCGCGTTGTCGCGCAGAGGGTTGGTCAAGCCGGCGCTACGTGTCGCAGGCATCGCAGGCATCGTCGGTGCGATCGGGTGGATGGTCGCCAGCCGGCAAAGGGCCGATGACACGGATTCCGCTTCTTCTCCGGCGCAAACTCCCGGCCCGACAATCTGAATGACTTGATTGCAAATGTAATTAAGTTTTTCATCGCTGCAAGGATGACGAACTTGCATTTGCCCCGGATGTCGAAATCATGTTTGACACGAGGGGGAAAGCAATGAAACATCAACGAACTGTCGCCGCGCGGCTGAGTGTTACCACACTTGCCTGCGCGCTGGCATTGGGCGGTTGTGCAAATATGAATGAGGTGCAGCGTGGAACGGCAACGGGCGCCGGTGTCGGCGCCGGCATCGGCGCGGTGCTGGGCGGAACGGTCGGGAAGGGCGGCGGAAGCCGGGCGGCAACCGGTGCTGTTGTCGGTGGCGCTGCCGGCGCAGTCATCGGCAATATCTGGTCTGCGCGAATGGAAGCGCAGAAGCGCAAGATGGAGCAGGCGACGCAAGGCACCGGTGTGGAAGTCACGCAAACCGCCGACAATCGGTTGAAACTGGAGATTCCCAGCGACATTTCATTCGATACCAACCGGTCGGACATCAAGCCGAATTTTCGTCCCGTGCTCGACAAGTTCGCCGCCAGCCTGGTCGAGAATCCATACACCAAGGTCACCATCATCGGACACACCGATAGCACCGGCTCGGAAGCGATCAATAATCCGCTGTCCTATGACCGGGCTGCCCGCACCCGTGACTATCTGAGTACACGCGGCGTCGCTGCAAGCCGTTTCATCGTCGATGGTCGGGGAGAGCGTGAACCGGTGGCGTCGAACGATTCGGAAGCGAGTCGCGCCCAGAACCGGCGGGTGGAAATCTTCGTCGCCGAGCCGCAGGCCACCGCGCAGGCACCGCAACAACCCTATCCACAGCAGCCGTATCCGCAGCAGAATTACCCTCAGCAACCGTATCCGCAACAGCCGTACCCGCAGCAGACTTATCCGCAACAGCCTTATCCCCAACAAACGTATCCACAACAGCAGCCATATCCGCAACAGCCACGATAAATTGTGTGCAGTTACTTCGGCAAGGCAAAAAAAAGCCGACCTTCAAGGTCGGCTTTTCATCATCTGGCGGCTTCGTTTATTTGGACGCCGATACCATGAAGTCCACTGCTGCTTTGATTTCATCATCGGATGCTGAGGATCCGCCTTTTGGTGGCATCACGCCAGCCTTGCCCTGGAAACCTTTGATCGCATGGGTGTAGAGTGTTTCGTTGCCTTGCTGAATTCGCGGCGCCCAGGCTGCCTTGTCTCCGGTTTTTGGTGCGCCTGCAATGCCGGCCCCGTGGCAGGCGACACATGCGGTGTCGTAGATCTTCTTGCCGACTTCTGCGGATACCTTGGTCGGTTGCGCCGTGTTAGCCGCTGGAGCGACGTTCTGCGCCGTTTGCGTTGGGGACGCCATTGGCTGCGAGGCTGATGCGACCGGAGCTCCTGCGGATTGCGGCGGCGCTTCCGCAGCAGCCGGCGCTGCTGGCGCCGCAGCGGCTGCAGCCGGTTTCACTTCCGGCTCCTTGAATTTTCCGCCGGACTGGTTGGCCATGTAGACCACGGCACGGGCGACTTCGACATCATCCAGGTCAGGATTGCCACCCTTTGCCGGCATGGCGCGGATACCGTTCACGGCATTTGCAACCAGCTTTTCATAGCCCTGCGCTATGCGGGCTGTCCAGCCGGCCGTGTCACCGGTCTTCGGCGCGCCTGCTGCACCGCTGTCGTGGCAGGCTGCGCAAACAGCCTTATAAACGGCGTCGCCCGCCTGTAACTGCTTCGGCGCGTTGGCATCGCGGAATGTAAAGCCTTCTTCCGCCACCGGCCGCAGGCGTGCCGCCACAGATTCCGGCGACATGCCCTCCGAACCGGCGCCCGAAATGCTGTCGTTACCTACATACATCACCAGCAATACAATGCAGACGATAGGAATGATGAAACCGGCAGCCACAGCAGCAATGAGCTGCTTTGGGGTCTTGATCAATGATCCATGGTCGTTATGTGCGTCGCTCATTATTCCCTCAATACAGATTTCGAAACCGGCAGCGGTGCGCGCACGAGAGCGGGGCTCATCGATACTGCGGCGCAATACTCGCAAAACCCTTGATTATAGACGCAAAATAGCTGATTAGGAACGCACGTTCCTTATATTGCATGGACGGCACAGCCGAAAAAAGGTATCCTTCATGCCTTCCCAAGTTTCTCTACGCGGCTGTAGCTCAGTGGATAGAGTATTGGCCTCCGAAGCCAAGGGTCGCTGGTTCGATTCCAGCCAGCCGCGCCATTTGTTGATTCAGCAAGGTAATCGTTACTGAAACCGTTTTCAGTCGCGCCAATTTTTGATTCCGACCGAGTCGAATTTTGTGCTGAAAATCAATCTCGCAAGATATTTCCCGTGATGACGACACCAATCCTCAATGCCCCGCGTTGGCGTAGCCAATGTGGCAATGGATATACCCGAGGAACATCGTCAAACGCAGTTGATGCAAATCGCTCCTCGGGACAATTTTCGTGTCGTCAAATGCACAAATAACAGGCGGTGGAAACAGTCTGTTGAGATGGCAAGTTGCCCGATGTTGTCGCTTCGTATATGCTTGTAGATACAGGTTTCTGGTTGCAACAGTCAACCGGCGCAAGTCCTTTTCAGGACAGCCGCTTGGCCGGACCGGAAAGGCCTGATAATAAAAAAGCATTTATACATTCGAGACAAATCATCCGTAACGCTCCATCTTTCTTCCAAAAACAGTCACCGCGTGTTGTGCGTTCCGCATCGCACGGCGATACATTGATAATGAGGATTTCATGAAACATTCCAAATTGCTTGCTCTGCTTTTGTCTGCTGCTTTTGTGGCCGGTTGTGCAGGGATGAACCAGGGTTCTTCTTCCGAATCCGGTCAACGGTCGACGGGGCAAGTCGTTGATGACGCCGCTATCACTGCAAAGGTTAAGGCAGCGCTGTTGGCTGATCCTGAGATCAGTGGCTTGGCAATCAATGTCGATACGAGCCAGGGTGCCGTCCGTTTGAAAGGCGAAGTCAAATCGGTTGCACATTTCCAGAAGGCTGGTTCGATTGCCGAAGGCGTTGCCGGTGTGCGCTCGGTCGATAATCAAATCATTGTGTGCATGACCTGCAAATAATTGGTATGGAATCCGACGGTTGATTCCGCCGGAAATGAAAAAGCCCGCGCTGCGGGTAATGCCGTTCAGTTAAGGTTTTTCTTGAAGACACGAACGGTGTAACGATGTGGCAAAGCCTTTACGGCCCGGTCGATTTTTCGGCCGGGCCGTTGTTCATTCAAGAGCATGACCAGGCGCTGACGAAGGCGCTGTAGTAAAGCGGGCAGTTTGCCCTGTGCCCGGGTCGCGGCGGCCCAGTGCAACTCGTACTGGATGGCATGGAAGGCACGGATAAAGCTGATCTCGGTCGGCTCGCACTTCACCTTCAGCGCTGCCTTGGCCATTTCCAGTCGGATCAGGTTGTAGGCGGTCAGCGTTCCCCAGATTTCCTGGTAGACGCCCTCGACCGTGCGGCTACGCAAGGTCAAGGCCATTCCCATCATCGTCTGCTTGAGTTCACGATAGCTTGTCTCAATGTGCCACCGGTGAGCGTAGCAGGCAGTGATGTCCTTGGCCGTGTAGCGCCTGGTATCCAACAGCGATGTCAGCAGTACGTGCTTGCGTGCACTCTGGTCGATGACCGTGATGGCACGGGCACGCCATGTTGCAGGCAACTCCGGGCATTTCTTGCGTGCCTGGGGCGATACGCGCATCTCAACGATGGCATCCTCGGGTGTGCCGCCAACAACGTTCCATTTGCTATTGGCCTTGGCCGGAATGATGAAGTGGCGATTGGTTCGGCCATGGGTCAAGCCACACAAGATCTCGGCCGACAGGAAGCCTTTGTCGAAGACGGTGAGCGAATCCTCCGGGATCGATGCAAGCAGCTCTTTGGCGTAGAGCATCTCATTGATCCCATAGGGACCGAACCTGGCATCGAGAATCAAGTGAGTCGGCAGCGCGGTCAACGTCACGCCCCGTACTTGCGGATAGCTCGAAATCCGGCCGCTGGAATAGACCTGCTCGCCGAAATGCGCGCGATGCTCTGGCGTATCGGCGCTCTTCAAGGTCGTGCCGTCCACCGCAAACAGGCTCAGGCCCTTGAACAGGTAGCGCTTGCGGTCCTGCTCAGACCAGGCCTTTGCCGAGATCTCAAACAAAGCCCGCAAAGGGTCGGCGCCAAGGCGCTGCCGTGCTTGCGCTACTGCGCTTTTGCTGACGAAAGGTGTGTGCATGTCCGGTAGCGCCAGGTCCAGATCGTCGACCACTTCGCTGATGGACTGATGCCGGTACAGCGCCAGTGCGACGACTAACCACACCACTTGCTCTGCCGGCAGACGGCGCTGCCGAATGCTCGCTTTGCCCGTGTAGGTAACCGCTTGCTCGATCCACTCGTAGGGCAAGTGCTGCCCCAGGCGAGCCCAGTCCGGGCTTTCCTGGCCTTGCACAAGCAAATAAAGCGCGTCATCCAGCATGGTGACGCAGGTTAACAGCCCTGGCCACCGTTTACAACACCCCAAAATAAAAATGCCGTTCAGCTCTTAACTGAACGGCATTACCGCGCTGCGGGCTTTTTTCTTAAGGCGATACCGATTAATTTTATGCGGCGGCAAGTGCTGCGCGCTTCAGCGCCTTGGCAGCCTCCTGCTTGGCGCGTGTATGGGACGGCGGCAGGCGACGCAGGGTTTTGAGCGCCGGGATGTCGTTCAGCACGATGGCGCGCTGGTCGACGCAGATCAATCCGATGGCATTGAATGCCGACAAGGTGCGGCTGACCGTTTCCAGTGTCAGGCCAAGGTAGTTGCCGATTTCCTGGCGGGTCATCCGCAGGTTGAACTGCTTGCCGGAGTAACCCATTTCCGTGAAGCGGTCGGACAGGTAGACGAGGAAGCGGGCGACGCGCGCTTCGGCGCTCAGGGAGCCGAGCGTGCCGACCATGGCCTGTTCACGCACCAGTTCACGGCTCATGACGCCGTAGATGGCGGCTTCCAGTTCGGAGTGGGTGCGGCCCAGCGCGGCGAAGGTCTTGAACGGTACGAGGATGACTTCGCAATTGGAGAGAGCAACCGTTTCTGTCGAATACTGCTTGCTGTGAATGCCGTCGATGCCGAACATGTCGCCCTTCATCGGGAAGCCGAGCACTTGCTCGTTGCCGGATTCATCGATCATCACCGATTTGAGGAAGCCGGAGTAGACGATGTAGAGCATGTCGAACGGCTGGCCGATGGTATGCACGCGCTGACCGGCCTTGAACTGCATGTGCTGAAACTGGAATTCGTCGCCACCGAGTGCCGAAGTGAGCTGGACGCGCAGCAGATCACACACCTCTTTCAGGCTCGACCACAGCTTGCCGTTGCGTTGCCATCCGGCGGCGCCGGACACGGAAGCAGTATTGGAGAGTGATGAAGTAGTACGTTCCAATGTGTGCGATGTCAGCATATTGTTCCCTGTATGAATTTAAGAGTTATCGTCAGAATTAGTTATCAGCAGAATCTTGCCGTTAGGTGCGTATCCGGCAGTTGATGGAACGAATTATGTCGATTCATCAAGTTGATGAACATCAGCATTCGGATGAAAAACACTATGGGAAATAGTTGGCGTCCTGTCAGCCTTTTCCTACACGGACTGTTTCAGTGGCTCAAGACGTTTGAATCAACCGTCCAGAGCTAACGGATTTGTCATGCTGATATTAATTTGTGCCGATTAGCGACATCGGACGGCACAGGTTGCATCAAAGCATTTCTTATTGTCAGCAATGAATGCAAAATGCTCTTGCGTATAAAGCAGTACGCAAGGGCAAATCCGTCGAAAGGCGGAGACGCAAAACTTCCGGACTTCGCATGCACCGCGCATGCAAGCCAGCGGGGTCGCCGAGACTGGTTTCAGGCGCAGCAATGCCCTTTTTCCGACATGAAACCGGAGAAAGGCGACACATGTCCTCCTTCCCATTTTTTCAGCGCAGCATGATCGCCACGGCGATAACGGCGGCATTCATGCTGCAGGCCGGCGCCGAAGGCGTGCCTACACAATCCGGTGTTGTGCTCGAACCGGCGCAAACCTATTTCCCGACTGTCGGCGCAAGCGATATGGAGCGCTCGAATTCAATGGGCGTGTTGCGGCAGATTCGCGCCGACTATGCGTATGCCCGCGCGATTACCGGCAATGGTGTAACGATTGCCGTGCTTGATACCGGGTTGAATGCGCGGCATCGCGAATTTGCGGAGCCGGCGAAGATCGGTGCGGGATTTAACGCAATTACCGGGGCATTCGACACGACCGATCGGATGGGACACGGCACCCATGTGGCCGGCCTGATCGGCGCCGGGCGCAACGGCAGCGGGATATTCGGCGTGGCATACGATGCGCGGATCTTGCCGGTAAAAGTGCTGCAGGACAGCGGAAGCGGCTCGACCGTGTATCTGGATCGTGGGCTGCGTCACGCGATCGGCAAGGCGGCGATTGCCAATATCAGTCTCGGCGCGGCGTCGCGCTACGATCCGCAGGCGATGCTGGAAGCGGTGCGCAGCGGCATGCTGATCGTGGCCGCCGCAGGCAATGACGCCGCGGCGAACCCGAACTGGCCGGCGCGTTTCGCAAAGGAGGCCTGGGCCAACAATCAAATCATCGCGGTGGGAGCGGTCGATGCGAACAATCGCATTGCGGCATTTTCCAATCGCGCCGGCGACACGGCTGCCTGGTTCCTCGTGGCGCCGGGCGTCCGGCTGATGTCGCCGTATCTGAACGACCAATACGTGACCATGAGCGGCACGTCGATGGCGACACCCGTCGTCAGCGGTGCGGCGGCGCTGATCAAGCAGTTGTGGCCATCGCTGCGCGCTGATCAGATCGGCAACATCCTGCTGGTCACCGCAACCGACCTCGGTACGCCGGGTATCGACCCGATTTACGGGCGCGGATTGCTGAATGTCGAGAAGGCCCTGCAGCCGATCGGCTCGGTGACCACCACCACGTTCAACGGCAAGACGATCAATGTGTTGCAAGGCGCTGCCCAGCCCTCGGCCGCGGTAAGCCGGCTGTGGAGCCTTGCCGCGTCGGGCGATTTGCGCGTGGTCGGGCTGGACGATTTCAATCGCGATTTCAATATCAATCTCGGCGCGCAGGTTGCCCGGCCGGCGACGTTATCGATCGACCAGGTGTTCGGCGCGATGGCAAATCGCATCGAGACGGCGGAGCAGGTGCTGGCCGACGGGTCGCAGCTGACGGTTGCCTACCATCGGCGCACGGCGGCGGATGGCTGGCAATTCGGCCCCGCGCCTGCAGCGAAGCTGGCGGCATTTTCGTTCCTCGCGAAAAGCGCGGGCGGCCGGGAAGCGTCGGTCGGGATCGGTGGCATGTCGGCCGGCTACTTCGGCATCGGCGCGCTTCGGCTTGATCACGGCATGTCATTCGGCGGTGTCGCCGGATTGTCGAATCCGTATGGGGAATTGGTTCCGGCTGCATTGCACATGGCGGTCGCGCAGGATATCGGTGGCTTCAAACTCAAACTAGGCATGCTGAGCGCAGGTTTGAACCGGGCGCTCGCCACGCAGGATAGTGTCTTCCTGCCCGACTCCGGCTGGGGGCGCCCGCCGAAATCCGATGCCGCGTTGTTCGAAGTATCACGATCCTTCGGCGATGCCGCGATGGCGGTATCGTTCTCCCAGACCAGCGAAGTCAATGCCTACCTCGGTTCGCAGTCGCGCGGCGCGCTGGCCTTCGGGCAGCGTGCGTCGACCAGTTCAGTTCAGCTGGCAGGCGCCTTGTTGCTGGCGCGTGACCTTGCAATGGCGGGGCAAGCGTCGTTCGGTGTCACGCCGGGCAGCGTGGCGAGCGGCAGCCTCATCACCGAGATCAGCGGCATCAGGACGAATGCATTCTCGCTGGCACTGATTGCGTCCGACCGGCTGAAGAAGGGCGACCGCTTCAGCGTCGCGGTATCGCAGCCGCTCCGTACCTACGCAGGGCGCATGGTGATGGATGTGATGACCGGCGTGGATGGCAACGGCCAGCAGCAACGTGAACGGCTGGTGTTTTCCATGGTGCCGGTGGTGCGGGAATGGCGGGCGGAGGTGAATTACCAGCAACCGCTGCGCAGGGACGAAGCGGTGGCCATGACATTGCTGTTGCGCCGGAATCCGAATCACCTGAGCGAAGCGCCGACGGAAAAGCTGGCATTGATTCGCTACAGCAGGCAGTTCTGAAACGGCGGCATTACGGTTTTTGCCGTTTCTGTTACCTGCTGCTGGACAGGTGGGATGCATGGGCGTAAGCTAAGTTGCATTACGGCAATATTAAGTCGGCTGTTTCTGCACCCTGTTTCCGCGACTTACCAAAACACCCATGCCCGACGACCAATTCAATGCCCCTGCAAATCATTCCGCGATGCCAACGCGCGGACGCAGGTTCTGGCAGATCGGCATCCCATTCCCGGAAAGCATGGAGGCCGCGTTCCAGGAAGAGATGGACCGGGTTCGCCTGCACCGCAATCGCCTGACCGGCCTGACGGCCGTCGTCATCTACGGACTGTTTGCGATTACCGACCGGGTCCAGTTGCCGGATCTGTACAAGCAAGCCTGGGCAATCCGCTTCCTGCTGGTGATGCCGCTGCTGGCGCTGTGTACCTGGGGCATCAGCCGGGTGTCGCGTGTGGTCGTGCGCGAGATCCTGCTGGCGTCGATGGGCGTCATCGCCGCCGCTAGCATTGGCTGGATCGCCTGCCTGAGCTCTTACCAGTACGCCGGCCGCCTCGTCATTGGTCTTGGACTGGTTCTGCTGTTCAACAGCATTGTCCTCAGCCTGCGTTTCCGCAGCGCGCTCGCCAGCGCGACACTCATCGTTTTCATTTTCGGTGCCTCCCATACCTATATGCAGTCCGTCACCGGAGAGCCGACCTCTTTCGGTGCCTGGGTAGTGTTCCTGGCCTTTGTCGCGATCGGCCTGATCGGCAATTTCCGCACCGACCAGGATCAGCGTCGCGCTTTTCTCGCCACCGCCCGCGAGCAGGAGCGCAACGAGGAACTGAGCCATGCCGTTGCGCTGCTGGGCAAGTTGTCCGCGGAAGACCCGCTGACCCAGCTCGCGAATCGCCGTGAGTTCGACCGCCGCCTGGCGCTCGAATGGGGAAGGGCGCGGCGGGGCGGCTATCCGGTTGCGCTGATCCTGGCCGATGTCGATTTCTTCAAGAGTTTCAACGACCGTTACGGCCATCCGGCGGGTGACGCCTGCCTGAAGAGGGTCGCTGCCATTCTGCGTTCGGTGCCGCAACGATCCTCCGATCTGGCGGCTCGACTCGGCGGGGAGGAGTTCGGTGTGCTGCTTCCCAGCACGAATATCGAAGACGCCACCCAGCTTGCCGAGCAGATGCGCAAAGCCGTGCTGGCCCTGGAAATTCCGCATGAGGCGTCCGGCGTGTCGCCAATGGTGACGATCAGCTTCGGCGTCGTCGCGATCCAGCCGGGATTGCGCAATGATCCGGCGGAACTGCTCGCCGGGGCCGACGCCGCGTTGTACAAGGCAAAGAAGGATGGCCGCAACCAGGTTGCGCTGTACACTGCATAGCCGGCCGGAGGCCACTTCAGACTGACATAGCAATGCATTGCCACGTTTTTACCTACGGTTCGCTCATGTTCGCCCCTGTCTGGGAAAAGGTCGTGCGCGGCAGCTACCGCTCGGCGCCCGCGACTGCCCGGGACTATGCGCGATTCGACATCTCCGGTGAAACCTACCCCGGCATGGTTGCCCGAGCCGGTGCCCAGGTGGACGGCGTCGTTTATTTCGACGTCTCCGCCGATGACATCGCGGCGCTGGACGCCTTCGAAGGGACCGAATACCGGCGCGACACGATTTCCGTCGTGCTCGACAGCGGCGACACAGTAGCCGCCGCCAGCTATGTTTTCATCGCATCCAGGCGACTGGGCGCGACGGTGTGGCGACCGGAAAGCTTCCAGCTGGAGCGTTTCCTCCGCACATACTGTCCGAGATGATCGCGACAGGCGAGCCGGTATAATTCTCCATCCTCCAACCTCCTTGTCTGGCCATTCCGCCAACATTCCCACAACCCCATGCTCGCTTCGCAAAAACAACAGATCATCGACCTTTTCCAGGCAGCGCTGGCTCCGATCGTCGCCGGCTCCGAATTGCAGCCCGCCGTCATCCTGGAGCGTCCGCGCGACCCGGCGCACGGCGACATCGCCTGCAACATCGCGATGCAATTGGCCAAGCCGCTGAAAAAGAATCCGCGTGAACTGGCCCAGGCGCTCGTTGCCGCCTTGCTCGCCGATCCGGCGAGGACCGGCCTGATCGAATCCATCGACATAGCCGGTCCCGGTTTTATCAACCTGCGGGTGGCGACCGCCGCCAAGCAGGCGGTGGTCAAGGAAGTGCTGGTCCAGGCCGACGCTTTTGGCAGGAGCACCGCCGGCGCCGGGAAAAAAGTGCTGGTCGAATTCGTCTCGGCCAACCCGACCGGTCCGCTGCACGTCGGCCACGGCCGCCAGGGCGCATTGGGCGACGCCATGTCGGCGCTGCTCGAAGCGCAGGGCTTCGACGTCACGCGCGAGTTCTACTACAACGACGCCGGCGTGCAGATCGCCAACCTCGCATTGTCGGTGCAAGCCCGCGCCAAGGGGGCCAAGCCGGGCGACGCGGCGTGGCCGGAATCGGCCTACAACGGCGACTACATCGCCGACATCGCCGCCGACTTCCTGCAGAAGAAAACCGTGGCCGCCAGCGACGGTGCACCGGTCACCGCCAGCGGCGACCCCGAGGATATCGAATCGATCCGCAAATTCGCCGTCACCTACCTGCGCCGCGAACAGGACCTCGACCTGCAGGCGTTCGGCGTGAAGTTCGACAATTACTATCTTGAATCCTCGCTGTACACCGACGGCAAGGTCGCCGCCGCAGTCGATGCGCTGGTCAAGGCCGGCAAGACCTATGAACAGGATGGCGCGCTCTGGCTGCGCACCACCGACTACGGCGACGACAAGGACCGGGTGATGAAAAAGTCCGACGGCACCTATACCTATTTCGTGCCGGATGTCGCCTATCACATCACCAAGTGGCAGCGCGGATTCGGCAAGGTCATCAACGTGCAGGGCAGCGACCACCATGGCACCATCGCGCGCGTGCGCGCCGGCCTGCAGGCTGTCGGCCTCGACATCCCGCAGGGTTACCCCGATTATGTGCTGCACAAGATGGTCACCGTGATGAAGAACGGCGAGGAAGTGAAAATCTCCAAGCGTGCCGGCTCCTACGTGACGGTGCGTGACCTGATCGAATGGTCGGCCGGCGACGCAACGGCCGAGGACGGCACGCGCGACCTGACGCGCGGACGCGACGCGGTGCGCTTCTTCCTCATCTCGCGCAAGGCCGATACCGAGTTCGTGTTCGACATCGACCTGGCGCTGGCGCAGTCCGATGAAAACCCGGTGTACTACGTCCAGTACGCACATGCGCGCATCTGCTCGGTGCTGGCGCAATGGGGTGGCGATGCATCGGCGCTCGATGCGCTGCGCGGCGTCGACCTGTCGCCGCTGGTGTCGCCGCGGGAAGCGGCACTGTTGGCAAAGCTGGCTGAATATCCGGAGATGCTGCAGAAAGCGCTCGACGAACTCGGCCCGCATCAGGTAGCTTTCTATCTACGCGATCTGGCGGGTGAATTGCATAGTTACTACAATGCGGAACGGGTTCTGGTGGACGACGAGTCCGTCAGGATGGCGCGCCTGGCATTGATGTGCGCAACGCGCCAGGTGTTGCGCAATGGTTTGGCGCTGATCGGCGTATCGGCGCCGTCAAGGATGTAATCAGGGACGTACAGGCAAACGGAAGCACGGACACATGCACACTCAGCACCATCACTACCCACTTCGCAACAGGCAGCACGGCGGCACACTGGTCGGCATCGTCATCGGCCTGGTGATCGGCCTGGCGATCGCATTGGGCGTCGCCATGATGATCACCAAGACACCGGTGCCCTTCACCAACAAGATGGGCAAGCATGAGAAGTCCACCGGTCCGTCGGCGGCGCAATCCGCCGATCCGAACCGGGCTCTGTACGGCAATCGCGCGGCCGCGAAG
>NZ_DAIUCO010000091.1:0-17970 GCF_036846085.1 Noviherbaspirillum sp.
ATCTGGGAATGCTGCGGGCATCCGCTGCGTGCTGGGCAAAGTCTGTGGCGACCGTATGAAACTCTGAACCCGGCAGTACGGTTGCAGATGCTGGAGGCGGCGGCAACGGCAATCAGCTTGATTGAGGTGAGGGATATAAGCCCGCCAGGCGAGCACGCAAAGCTATTCTGGTCCGAGCCCCAAACCGGGTTCACCAGTGGCCTGCCGGCGAAAGCGCCGAAGCCCGAACCCGTCGATCACTGGCAGCGTGCAATCCAGGCCATTGATGAGGCCATCATTGAAGCACGACACAACCCCGAGACGGCACGCTCGCTGTTCGCGTTGGCTTCCTATGGTCGGCGCGACCCCGCTTCCTTGGAACAGTTGCGCGCCACCTTCGCGAAGGAAGGCATCCCCCCGGAATTTCTGTCACATTATGAGCCTAGCCTACCCTTTGCATGCCTTAGACAGAATGACGGGTTAAGTGACAAATTTTGACGTGCAGAGCTTCCCGATGCAAACTGTCACATAATCGAACGTATATGTGACAGGTACAAGATGCTGATTGGCTACATGCGAGTATCGAAGGCGGATGGCTCCCAGGCGACGGACTTGCAGCGCGATGCGCTGGTCGCGGCCGGTGTTGATCCGGCGCATCTCTATGAAGACCAAGCGTCCGGAAAACGCGAGGATCGTCCCGGTCTGGCGAGCTGTCTGAAGGCACTACGGCCAGGCGACACGTTGGTCGTTTGGAAACTGGATCGGCTCGGGCGCGACCTGCGCCATCTGATCAATACCGTCCATGACCTGACCGGACGCGGCATCGGCCTCAAGGTGCTGACCGGGCACGGCGCGGCCATTGACACCACGACCGCCGCCGGCAAGCTGGTCTTCGGTATCTTCGCCGCGCTGGCCGAGTTCGAGCGCGAGTTGATCGCCGAGCGCACCGTGGCGGGCCTGGCCTCAGCACGGGCACGCGGCCGGAAAGGCGGCCGGCCGTTCAAGATGACCGCCGCCAAGCTGCGGCTGGCGATGGCGGCAATGGGGCAGTCAGAGACCAAGGTCGGCGACCTGTGCCAGGAACTTGGCATCACGCGGCAGACCCTGTATCGGCATATTTCACCCAAGGGCGAGCTACGTCCAGATGGCGAGAAGCTACTCAGCCGAATTTGATGCCGACATGAGGCGACGTAGCGAAAGCGTGGTTTGTCTCAATTTGACGGCGGCGAACCGCAAGCGTTCGGTTCGCCGCTCGTTTCGGTCGCAGTGCTGGCCCGCGCCTGGAAACGTTGATAACACTCCAGCCCGCAGAAGTGCTCGACGTACTCCGCGCCTTCCGGTGTGAAGGCGGCATCGAGCGGAATTTCCTTGCAGCACACGCAGCAACTGGTGGCGGTCGGATCATTTGCATTCATGGTGGCACCCCTCCATTGACTGACGAAGACGGCGAATGCCGCCGCCGGCATCGGCTTTGCGAACAGAAAGCCTTGCCCGCGCTCGAACGCTTGGGCCCTCCGCCGTAGTCCATCCATCCGGCCGGGAAGCGCTCATGATCTTTCCCTGAATGCCCGCAACGCCCGCGCCAGTGACAGAAGAAACAGGCCGGTCAAACCGAGCGCCGTGATGACCCAATACTCGACAAGGAATGCACCGGCGGTTGTGCCGGCCAGCACGGCAGCGAGGATGGACAGGTGGCAGGGGCAAGTCAGCACGGCCAGCGTGCCCCACAGGTAGCCGGTGAACGGTTTGTGCGTCTCGGCCGGCATGCGCTCGGGGCTGTTCATGGCAAACTCTCCGCATGCTGTGCCGGCGCGGTCGGCATGGCGGCCAACTGCACTTCCAGATTGGCCAACGCTTCGCGCCGGCGTTCGACGAACTGACGCAGCACAGCAAGCTGCGCGGCAGTTTCATCGCAGTTCGCCGCATCCAGCGCCCGGCACAGCCGCGCCAATGCGCCGAGGCCGATGCCCGCCTCGAAGGCGGCCCGCACGAAGCACAGTCGCTGCAAGGCGGCGTCATCGAACAGGCCGTAGCCACCCGTGGTGCAGGCGACTGGCCGCAGCAATCCACGCAGCAGGTAATCGCGCACGATATGCACACTCACCCCGGCATCAAAGGCCAACCGGGACACCGTGTAGGCGTTCATCGAACACCTCCTTTTCCTCATCCGGCACAACACGAAAGCTGCTTCACGTCCTTGCTGAAGGTCTGCGCCGCGAGCTTCAACCCCTCGACCATCGTCAGGTAGGGGAACAACTGGTCGGCCAGTTCCTGCACCGTCATGCGGTTGCGAATGGCGAGAACAGCCGTCTGGATCAATTCGCCGGCTTCCGGGGCGACGACCTGCACGCCGATGAGCCGTCCGCTACCTTCCTCGATGACCAGCTTGATAAAGCCGCGTGTGTCGAAGTTGGCAAGCGCACGCGGCACGTTGTCGAGCGTGAGCGTGCGACTGTCGGTTTCGATCCCGTCGTGATGCGCTTCCGCTTCGCTGTAGCCCACGGTTGCTACTTGCGGATCGGTGAACACCACGGCCGGCATCGCGGTTAGATTGATGGCAGCATCCCCTCCGGTCATGTTGATCGCGGCACGGGTGCCGGCCGCTGCCGCCACATAGACGAATTGTGGCTGGTCCGTGCAGTCGCCGGCCGCGTAAATGTGTGGCGTGCTGGTGCGCATGCCCTTGTCGATGACGATGGCACCCTGCGCATTGACGGTGACTCCCGCCGCGTCGAGTGCCAGGCTGCGCGTGTTCGGTGTCCGTCCGGTAGCGACCAGCAGCTTGTCGGCACGTACTTCACCGTGTCCCGTGGTCAGCACGAATTCGCCGTTCACATGCGCGACCTGGCTGGCTTGCGTGTGTTCCAGTACCTTGATCCCTTCGGCACGGAAGGCCGCTGTGACGGCCTCGCCGATGGACGGGTCGTCGCGGAAGAACAGCGTGTTGCGAGCTAGGATCGTGACCTGGCTGCCCAGCCGGGCGAAGGCTTGCGCCAGTTCCAGCGCGACCACCGACGAGCCGATCACGGCTAGGCGTTCGGGAAGGGTGTCGCTGACCAGGGCCTCGGTCGAAGTCCAGTAGGGTGACTCTTTCAGGCCCGGAATCGGCGGCACGGCCGGGCTGGCACCCGTGGCGACTAAGCAGCGGTCGAAAGCTACCACGCGCTCGCCACCATCGTTTAAACGGACGACCAGGCTCTGCTCATCCTTGAAACGCGCCTCACCATGTACAACGGTGATGGCCGGGTTGCCGTCCAGAATGCCTTCGTACTTGGCATGGCGCAGTTCTTCGACGCGCGCCTGCTGCTGGGCCAGTAGTTTGCTGCGGTCAATCGCAGGCACAGTCGCCGCGATACCGCCGTCGAACGGACTTTCCCGACGTAAATGGGCGATGTGGGCGGCGCGAATCATGATCTTGGACGGCACACAGCCGACGTTGACGCAGGTGCCGCCGATGGTGCCGCGCTCGATCAGCGAGACGTGCGCGCCTTGCTCGACGGCCTTCAGTGCTGCCGCCATTGCCGCGCCACCGCTACCAATGACGACGACCTGCAACGGGCGTTCGTTGCCACTGGGCTTATCAGCGGCCCCTATCCAGCCGCGCATCTTGTCGAGCAGGCCGGCGCGGTTGTCCGTCGGTGGCGCATCGGCAAGCGTTGCCTCGTAGCCCAGTCCGGCCACGGCGGTAGTCAGCGCATCCGATGACGTGCCCGCCTCAATGGCGAGTTGCGCTGTGCCCTTCGGATAGGACACCAGCGCCGATTGCACGCCGGGCACTTTCTCCAAGGCTTCCTTGACGTGAGCCGCGCACGAGTCGCAGGTCATCCCGGTGATTTTCAGGGTGGTCATGTATTTTTCCTTTTCTGTGGTGGCTACGGCTGTTGCCGTCAGCCACGTTGTTCTGGCAATTCACAGCTGTCCGGCCCGCAGCGGCGATGTGCTGGCGAGATGAAATCCCAGACCGACACCCCAACCATCAAGGCCAGGCCGACATAGAGCAGTCCACCGCTCTGCCAGCCGTAAGCCCGCATTAAAAACACCGCTGCCAGCACCAAGATCGGGCCTATCGTGCCGAGCGCCGTGCGTCGCCACTGTCGATGATTGAGCCAAGCGATAGCATTGGCGAGTAACGCGATGCCGGCGAACATCGGCAGCAGGATGCCAATGAATAGCCCCTCGTACTGGCTCAAGAAGCCCAGTCCGATGGCCGCGCCAAAGCTGGCGATGGCAGGAAAACAGGCGGCGCAGCCCATCGCGGAAACGACGCTGCCGAGCGCGCCGGTTTTGCCAGCGATGCGCGTGATGAGTCCCATGTGTCGCTCCCGAGTTCGGTTAACGGATCAGCGTTTGAGGCTGGACGGATAGCCCGCGTCCTCGGTCGCCTTGGTCAACTTCTGGACGTTGGTCTTGGTGTCGTCGAAGGTGACGATGGCCTCGCGCTTGTCGAAGCTCACGTCGGTCTTGCTTACACCCTCGACTTTCGAAATGGCTTTTTTGACCGTGATCGGACAGGCAGCGCAGGTCATGCCAGGCACGGACAGCGTGACCGTTTGGGTGGCGGCCCACACGGGGGCAACGACGGCGACGAGAGCGAGGGAGGCAAACAGTTTTTTCATGGTGAACACCTGATTAGTAGAAAAATGGCATGACGTAGGGAAAACCAAGCGCGACCAAGACCAACACGGCGACGAACCAGAAAATGAGCTTGTAGGTGGTGCGCACTTGCGGAATCGCGCACACCTCGCCCGGCTTGCAGGCTGCGGTCGGTCGGACGATGCGCCGCCAGGCAAAGAACAGTGCAACCAGCGCCGCGCCGATGAAGATCGGCCGATACGGCTCCAATACCGTCAGGTTGCCGATCCAAGCGCCGCTGAACCCCAAGGTGACCAGAACCAGCGGCCCCAGGCAGCAGGCCGAGGCGAGGATGGCAGCCAGCCCGCCGGCGAAGAGCGCCCCGCGCCCGTTTTGTGGTTCAGACATGCGCGTGTCCTTTCGAATTTAAATTGGATAGCGTAACCTTACTTCCGTAGTCATGTACGGAGTCAAGCAATATGGAAAACAATTTGGAAAATCTGACCATCGGCGTTTTCGCCAAGGCGGCCGGGGTCAACGTAGAGACCATCCGGTTCTATCAGCGCAAGGGCTTGTTGCCGGAGCCGGACAAGCCTTACGGCAGCATCCGCCGCTATGGCGAGGCGGATGTAACGCGGGTGCGGTTCGTGAAATCAGCCCAGCGGCTGGGCTTCAGTCTGGATGAAATAGCCGAACTGCTGCGGCTGGAGGATGGCACCCATTGCGAGGAAGCCAGTAGTCTGGCCGAGCACAAGCTCAAGGACGTGCGCGAAAAAATGACTGACTTGGCGCGTATGGAGTCGGTGCTTTCCGAACTTGTGTGTGCCTGCCACCTGCGGCAGGGGAATGTTTCTTGCCCGCTGATTGCTTCACTGCAAGGGAAGAAAGAACCGCGCAGTACCGACGCGGTGTAGCCAAGGGAACTACGCCTAAGCGTGCTTTATTTTCCGTTTTCTGAGGTGACGTCAACCGTCAGAAAAAACCGTGCGGCCGACTTTTGATAATTCGTGCTATCGCCTTCTGAAAATGACATCAATGATGATCTGTGTAGTAGTGCCTGGGTGGGGGATCGACCTTTGCAACTGATCGGCGCGCAAGACCAGCGCGCGCAGGCGCGTGATCTCCCATAGCAAATGGAATGGCGGAGGGAAACTGGCGGCAGCACTGGGGTTCGATCCCGTTCAGCGCCTTCACCATTCTGATCGCATCTGTTCTTGATAATCCAATCCGTCAACTTGACGATTCTTCCAAAGCCCGAATGCATCTACTGCATTTACTTTGTTTTTTTCAATATAGGCTGCAATAGCTTGCCGAATTGCCTCAGACTGAGACAAACTTTTTGTCTCACAAATCGCGGTCAATTCATCGAATTGCCGATCAGGAATATCTATCAAAGTTCGCATTCAAACCGCCATTCTGGCTTCGACCAAGAGTGTCTCAGAAAGTGAAACATTAATAGCTTTCTTTGGTGCCCTTCGATTGAGTATCGATTGTGACGCTTACATCTCCTAGATTGTGCTCGTGATTAGTGTAGCGCTATGCGCATAATACCCGCGCGTCAATCAGAGAATTTTGCGCTCTTCCTCGATGCACGGCTCGCCTTTTAATTCCGAGCGCAAGGCGTCGATGATGATCTGCGTAGTGGTGCCTGGGTTTGGGATTGATCTTTGCAGCTGGTCGGCACGCAGGACGATTGCCCGCAGGCGCTTGATTTCCCAAAGTAAAGCTAGCACGTCGTCGCAGTCCTTGTTGCGTTCCTGGATCTCGACCAGTTTTTCGCGCGTCAGAGGCGGTTTGAATGCCATATTCAGTCCAACGCCAAAGCAGTTATAGGAACAATACACTGACCGGCAAATTTTCCTATAACCGATATACAGGAACGGTTTTGCGGAACGAGCACGGCCTCTGACTCAATCGCCGGTCTGTTGATCGAATTCGGCAAAGAAGTCCTGGGCTTCCGTGAAATTGCCTGCCTGGTACTCTTTTCGACCGAGATCTATCAGGCGAAGGAGCGCCAATTGCTCTTGCAGTCTTTCGCGCTCGCTTGTTGGTGCGTTACCCATTGGGGAATCGTTCGAAGTCATTGTTCACTCTTGTCTGTTGAGGCGCAAGGCCTGGTGGCGACTTGCATAGACCATTCGATTTCACGGGCACGGTCGAATGCATTCTTCTCTTCCAAGGTCCGGAAGTGCCTGACAGTCGGCAGCCCCTTGTCGATGCCCGCGTATAACAGGTCGGCCTGTTGCTGCAGTCTGCCCCAGTTTTCCTCAAGCCACCGATAGCGCTCGTCGCCGGTCATTGCTTGCACGCGCAACGCCTCCAGCACTTCCCGCTCTGCCTGGTAGTCAGAGAGCTCGCTGGCGGTTCTGAAAATTTGCGACATGATCTTCCAAGTTAGGCATTGCCTAAGATTCGCTGGTTTTTGGCGGCGATGCTGGATAAGACAGATCGATGGGTTGTGAAAGTCCATTCACACGAGGTGCTTCGAAATCGACCTCTGGCACATCATGTTGCGCTAAGGAATCTGCGAGTGTCTTTGTACCGCCGCTCCGCCTCTGGTTCCAAGAGGGTGTGTCCTTGTTGCTGGCATTATCCATTTTGCATCCCTATCAGTTCATATTTCAGGCTAATACGATACGCAAAAGCAGTTAATTTTCCGCTCTGCGCTTGCGCAGGCCCCATCTGATGCTGATCTGCTCAGTTGCAGACGGAGCGATGTCGCAGTCGCGCCAGTCAGGCATGAAGAGCGATTCGTTCTCGACGTTTTTGCAGTACAAGAAATCGACGACTTGCTCGATGGTGTTGCTGACGCACGTTTCCCCATCCGACGTGCCGGCCAGCAGGCATCCATTTGGCAGAAGAATCACGCGGGCCGCTAGTCCAGTTACCCTAATCTCTGGAAATGTCGTTACCACGTGCATGAGAGAATCCGTTGAACGCGAAGTACCGAGCGCTTCCCGTTGTATCTTCTGCATGGTTTCGTCAGTGCAACTTTTCTGGTTGTCGTCCATGAAGGCAGACCAATTTGACTTCCATTAAGATTATGAGATCCGAGTTAGCATATCTATTCGAACTGGAGAGATTTATGGACACGGGAAACACGAGAGATCCGCAGCGCTACGTTCTTCGTGATGAGCCCAGGCCATTCCGGGAGAAGCACCGATCGCTGGTCTGGTCCAATCCCGACGCATCAGACGAGATTTACATCCGCAAAGCACTACTGAAGGGCTACTTTACCATCTTGTTTGATGCGTTCGTGGAATATGGTCTGGAGCGTTTGGAACAAGAGTGGCAGGTACTCCTTACCGAGAATGATCCGTCTTACGAAGGCGTCATACCTCGAACAACAGAATTGTTGCAGCATATGAGAACTGGTTACGAGCAAGCGCTCGCCCAGCACCAAGAACGTACGCGAGACCTCCCAGAATGAACGCAGATCAGAACGAAATGCAACGCCTTCAAACGCTGAAGGCATTTTCAGCTGGCCAAATTTCAGATTACGAAACGATGCACGCGTTGGACATTGACAGCGTCGAAGACCTGTTCCTCCTGATGTCTAAGCATGAGTTGCCAATGCCGCGCCTGGCCCCTGCCGAAACTGCCGACATGCTGCGACAGCTGAATGAACTGGGTGTTTTCCCGTTTACGGATGGCGAGTCGGTGTCTAACGATCACGTGCAGAACCTTCGGCATGATGAAGGTATCAGAGTGCTGATATGGGAAGTGGCGGCAGCACCGGGATTTGAACCCGCTAGGACAGGTATGTTCTGTCGCTTCGGCTGTGACCCCTAAGCAAACATCGGGTTGATCAGGCCCGATACCTCGCGCCCCCGCGCGTTCATGCTGTCAACACCAGCATATAACAGGCAACTACCAGCCGCAATAAGCCCCTAGGTAAATGTCCCATATTCCATTCGTTTTAAGAGCATCCAAACCAATTCTGCGCCGTCATCCGTTTGCATCAAATCAATTGGCTTTTGCTGGTTCAAAGCCATGGCTGGCGCGTGAAGCCATGCTTCAGCATCAGCGGGATTGCCAAGCACGAGCGTTGCCAGCTCCCTTATCCTTTGTTCTGATTCAGCCATTTTCGTCATAGTCATTTTTGGTGTGGTCTGGATGCAATGACCGGTAGACTTCCCGCCATTTTTCAGGTGGTGCAATCGGATAGATAATCGCCCCATAGGGAAGATCAGAAGCCGTTGCGCGCGTAAAAGTTGAGCTGGAAGCGCCACACCGGGAGCAATGGTTCGTCGACGATCCGATATGCGTGCTGTAAGCCCAGCCACAACCACATTTCATAAACAAATTTTCTTCAGCCTGGCGCTCAAGCCGTTGGCGGCGGTCCTCTATATCCATTTTCCCCTCAATGTCCATCAAACGGTGATTCGGCTTTCAGGGAATCCGGGTCCAATCGCTGAAGTACCCCTTCAGGAAACTCAGATACGAGCATGACCAGTTCTTCAAGGGCTTGGAGGGCAGCTATCTCGTCATCGGCGAGGCCTTCGATGCCGAAGTTGACATTCAGGTACTTGTACTTTTGATTGCATCGCAAAGGAACGCCGAACTTGGCTGCAATGACTTTCATCGCGTCCTTGTATCTTTTCCAGTCTTCACGATCTTCAAGAGTGGTATGTGTCATCTGTTGTCCATGCTAAACGTATATTACTGTCATTCGTTCCGATCACCTTTGTGCCAATACACGACGGACTAATTCGACATGCTTTTTGCCAAGGCCTTTGCCGACTTCGCACAGGATCACCCGGCCAACGGAATCGAGCTTCGAACCTGCCAGTCCGGTTCCTGACAGTGCGTCGTCGAGCACGACAAACTGCTCGTTTTGGTAATGTGAGGCCATCCATTTTTCAATCGTTTCACAGCGTGTCTGTCCACGATTTTGTGGCGCTTCCCAGGCGTCGTGCAAAGCGTTCGCCACGCCTGACAAGCCGGTGACATGAAACAGCGCTTCGAAGCCATCGCGCCCCATGAACTTGAGCCAGCTCGACGTAATCACGATCTTGGGATGATGCTCGGACATTATTTCCTTCAGTGCGTCCGTGCTCGGGCCATGCCAGAGCTTTTCCCACAGATCGGTCGGGCGGCGGGCGGCGGGTTGGGACACGTGGTAGCCGCCGTATGGCTGGTTCAAGCAAATAACATCATCAATGTCGACGAACAATAACGCGGTCTTGTCTCTGCCAATATCAGCCATTCGCCACCCAGTTCGCTTCTTCCCGTGCGGCCGCGACCACCTTGTCAGGTTCGTCGGTGAGAACATCCTGCGGCCGGCGTCCATCGAGATAGCTGTTTGCTGCATCGAACCAGAAAGCGGTTTGCCACGGATCGTCGAACGCCAGGGTATCGAGCACGTCTTTTAGCGCCGGCAGCGGCCGCAGCGGATCTTTGGCCAGGCCGTAGAGCGGGAAATGCTCAGTGCCGCCGATGTCGATGGCGAAGATCAGGCCGGCATGCTGCCACGCTGCCAATTGTTCGCGAGCTGCTTTTTCGTCGAGGCAGTCGAGCTGCGCAATCTGTTTTGCTGTTATCCAGTCTTGGCTGGACGTGATGCGTTGCATCGCGCGGTTTCGCATGCGGCCTTCCATTTCCCTGAACTTGTCGTCCAGCTCCCAAGTCCGAAATTCCTGAAGCGCCAAGCCCTCCCTGTCGATGAGCGTTGCGTACTCGGCGAGGAACTCAGCATGCTTCGTGTTCCATTCCTCTTTCGGGGCTGCTTCAATTTCGCTTCTCATCGTATCGAACCGCTTGAGTTCCGCGCGATTGTGCATGTCGGATTCCAGAAATTCGAGTTCTTCATCCAATTCTGAGGAGTCGTAATTGATGATTGAAATTGTCAGCTCGCCCAGCCGCTTCATGAATTCTTCACGGCTCATGCCGGCGATCTTCGCTGCCCGCCCGATGCTGACGGCAGACTCGCGGTATAGCCTGATCGCTGTTTCGACATCATTCTTCATTTAACACCTCAAGACCGTCTATGTACCAGCCACCAAACACATCCCGCGCACTAACTGTGATCTGTTTAAGCATTTCATCGCCGGCGTAACCGAGCCTCTGCAATTCATCTGCGGCCTGCCGTTCAGCATATTCGCGTTCTTCCTTGCACATTTCCAGCAGGCGCGGTTTCAGACTCGGACTTGATTCGATCCACGTAAGGAGAGTGGACTGGTGTTCCGAGATTCGACTATCCCAGCACCAGCGCTGCCTGGCCTCGGGCATTAACGCCTTCAGCAATCGGTATTTGATGATCGAACAGATGGCGTCCTCGATTGTGCGAACTTCAGCACGTGCAAGAGACTGGATTTCCTCGACCAAATTATCAAGATCCAGCTCGCTGAAACGACGCTCGCACAGCAGCTGCGCTTGCTGCTGCAGCCACCGGTAAAAATCGTCATCGTAGAGGTTGGTCATATGGCTGATCCGGATCAGGCTTGCGGAGTCGCGACGACAGCCATAATCAGCGCTTCAGACAAGCGCAAAATTTCCCGGCATTGCCATTCGCTTACTTCCGGGTGACCATCGAGCCACATCGAGAAGCCGTCATCATCACGCATCGCGAGAAACATGAGCATCTCTCTCACTGGCGTGGTCGTTCCTTTAAAATTTCCCTGGCGGTCGACTACATTGGCCACCTCAGCCTGAAAAGCATCGATGGCTTTCATTGAATCACAGTAACGAAAGAACAACATGAATGATTGCATCCTGGCGCGCGCCAGCCAAGTCAAGTTTTTGGTAGCGAAGAAGCGGCTTTTGAGTGGCTCCAACGCCCCGCGATGGTGCTGAACCAACAGCGCCCAGTCGACGTGCTGGCGCAGCCAGACGGCGATATCCTGATCACCGACTTGCTCACGCGCATCGAGCACGGCGTCTATACCTGAAGCTTTTACAACGGATTACAACGCGCCGTTGTAATTACAAAGAGTTGCAGTAACTGCCGAACGATGTTCGATTTGCCTATTGGCTGGATGACTGATGTCCGTTGATCTCCTGATCAACGTCTTTCACGCCTTGAGACACCTTCAGATATAGCTCTGTTCCTATGCGCTCTTTGTGGCGTTCGAGCCATTCCAAAGCCTGCGCTATTGAATCCTTGACGGCTTGCAGCGTCTTGCCCCGCTGATCCTCGGTAGCGTTAAAAAAGTCGTCCTTTTTTACCTCGACTCCAGACAGTACCAAATCGGGATCCTTTATATTTTCCTTGTGGAGCTCTTCAAGACGGTAAGCGCGTTGCGCACGTGCCGACATCAATTCCAATTCCTCCAGCAATACAGCGCGCTCAGCGTAGGTTAGACGCCCGAAATTGGCGTTCAAGTGGTCAACCTTTTCCCGGACTAGGGCATTCAACTGAGTGCCCGTCAGCCCCCTGAGCGGGTCGTTCTCCAATATGTTCAATATTATTTCCTTTCATTTTATTCAAAGCGGCCTGATCATCTTTAAGCCTTGATTAATGGCGAAGTCAGCTAATCTTTGATCAGTGCATTTAATTGTGCAAAAGACGGTTCGCTAAGTAGACCATTTGCTGAATTCCTCGTAGTTGCTCTTGCTTTTGTTGTTTGTAACCAAAGTGCCGTCAGTCGGCCTGTTACTTAACCAGAGAATCTATCACGATCAAGTTTGTGCATGTACAGCCCATGAGGTCACTACTGATCGGTCAACAAAACCCTACTTTTTGCCGATCGGACTTGTTAGAAACAAGGGGAATATCTCCTGCCTCAATACGATGCGCTCCGCGCAACAAGCTACGACTTATTGCCTCCCGCAAGAGCTGACGAATGACACGAGGTGAATGAGCGGAAAGAACGTCGACTGCCTTTTTTGTAAGTTTGATTGATAACACTACTGGCGGCAGTTCTTTGCGAAGCCGATAGAATATTTGTAGCACGATGCGCCTGACTTCTTTGTCGCTTGGCGGCGGAATATCGAACCGCTTTACCCTGCTTAAAATTGGTGCCGGCAGCGATTCTGCATGGTTAGAAGTGGCGATCCAAAGCACGTGGCTGGCATCCAAGGCAAGCCAAGGATACGAAAGATCACAATACGTACGGGCGGTGTCAGGTTCGAATAGTGAATAAACGGACGAAAGAGGGTCGTATTCTGAGCCACCGGTTGCCTTGTCCAGCTCATCAAGGAAAAAGACGGGATTTGCGTTATCTTTTTCTATCAGCCACGAAAAAAGTTCACTCGGCTTTGTATTACTCCAAAATTCGGAACTTCCAGATAATTGACTATTTGACTGCGCGTTTTCCATGCGTAGGCAAACGAAGCCGACTCCCAACGCTTTTGCAAACGATTCTGCAAAATATGTCTTTCCTACTCCCGGTGGACCGTTCAGCAATAGTGGGTCAAGGCGTGGCACGCCATCGCCATACGACGAGAGCGTAAACATCGCCCGTAGATAGGAAATGACCTCTCCAAAATTGGGAAACATTACAGTCATCTGATCCAGCATTCCATGCCATCCATCTGGAATTGCGCCAAGTTTTCTGTATTCCCCTCGACTGCGCAATTCTTTGATCAACGATTTGGTGCGATCACGGCTGTCGGAATCCCTGTAAAGGTTACATAGCCTTTTTGAGAATGCATCTACTGACGCACCATCGAATAGTTTATGCACCGGCCCGGCATGATCGTGCAATGGATTTTGCCATTCCTTCAAAGCCGGTTCGGTCTGATGAGTGTTTGTTTCTGAATCTTTATCGGATGCTGATTCGTCGGAACGCGAACACTCTTCAGCATATTTCAAAGCTTCGGTTCTTTCCTTCAATGCTTCCAGATGCTTCTTTAATGTGGCTTCAGGCATGGCTATCCTGTTGTGCCATACCCACCCCGGATCTAACGTTTCATACAATGGCATAACTGAGAATTTCCATAGACCGCGTTGGGGATTGTATTGCCAGCGCGTTTGCCGCTAACTGCGAAATGTTCGTCAAATAGTTTAGTGGGCGAAATTGTCAGTAAATATGTCACCCGCTTTAATGCGGATACGCGCATTAAATGTCAGTGTCAAACATCCTTCGCAACTGAAAAATACTCTATGGCCAAACCTGCACCTGCTTACTAATGTCGCCTTCAATTTCACTTGGCATTGTGTAGCTTGATCCGTCATCACAGTGCATGGCATAAAAATGGCATCCCCTGGTGTCATAGCCCTCACAGATCTTTAATAATTTTTTTAACGCGTATGACTGGTTTTTGCGAAAAGGCGTCTGGATGCTTACCTGGACATCTCTTGTATCGGGTCTCTTCAAAAGAAATAAAAGCTGATCAATGTGATCTGTAATGAGATGCGACCATCTGCCGGCAGGTGCATCGTCGCTGACGACCTTTGCGTCAAAATGAAAGCGGTACTTTCCTTTGACCTCGACAAACCAGAAATAACGTGTGCCAGTTGAGCCAAATACTCCCTCATTGATTTCATTGAGCAATTGGTTTTCCCAGGAGTCATGAATCATAAGCACTTTATTTCTCCCTTAAAAATATATTGATGGCTGGATACTGTCGAAATATTTGCAACGCAACCTACAGATTTCAACTTCTGTTGGCCACTGGACAAAATTAAAGACCGCTATGCCCCCTTGGAAATGACCACTAGGAATATCGTCTTAAAATTTGGTATTAACGATAGTTAATATGCTAGCATGGTTTTCGATCTGTTACAAAGAATCTTCCAATAGCGCGCACGCGATAGATAGCCTTGTCGGAATTTAAAAAAGTCGATTCGGAAAACGGACAGTGGATCAAGCACGGTCTTGGACTGCCAAAGTAGGGCCCGACTTAACAATGACCGATTGCAAAGCCGCGTGGTATAACTGACCCCGAACGCCGCCGCTTTAGGTATCGTCGCTTTCATGCGCTGCTGCTATGCGAAGGCGTTGAGACAAAACACAAGCGGATATCTCGCCTTTTTCAGGACACAGGTCTGGCAGTAAAGCGCCAGCGCAAGCGTCATGGTATAGCGATCAAACGAGAGCAGCTGGCACTACTGAGCCGGCTTAATGAGGTGTGGTCGATGGATTTTGTCAGCGATGCGCTGTCCATTGGCCAAAGGATTAAACTATTGACTATTGTGGATGACTTCACAAAGGAATCGATCGACTTGGTGGCCAAGAATGGCATTTCCGGCCACTACGTCGTTCGCGTGCTGAAGCGAGCAGCGCAGTTCCGGGGCACGTTGTCAGGCATCCGAATGGATCAGAGGCCGAGGTTCACTGGCAAGGCAATGGATCAGTGGGTGTATCGGAACGGCGTGCAGCTTAGGTTCATTGAGTCAGGCAAGCCAACGCAAAACGCTTATATTGAGAGCTTTAATGGTCGCTCCAGGGACGAATGCCTGAACGATCACTGGTTTACTAGCTTCGCGGATGTGCGTATTCGAGTGGCCGCATGGCGGCGTGATCGGCGTGATTGCAATGAGCATTAGACGCATAGCGCTTTGAACTATCGGACACCGGCAGAGTTAGACTCAAGCTGCAGAGCAAACCGCCCGTCAAGGGCCAGTGAGCAGGAAAGCACCTGATCTTTAACTGGACGTTACTAGAACACCCTTAGCACTACGCATGGGGCTCATCAAAGGACTCCAGTGTTGGAATGAGCGGGAGTCCGCTGGGGTCATTTGGATCCTCAAATGTAAGCTTGAAAATGATGGCATGTCCGGACTCCAGATATCCCAACTGCGCAGATGCGATAAACTTTTCAGTTGTCTGCAGGGGACTTTACGATCAGCCAAGCCGAGAGCAATAGGAGTTGGCGCTATAAAAAACGAAGTTGATTCTAATGTCACTAAGCGGTTGTTGGAAAAAGGCCCTGCTAAGTAAGGGCAGAGCCTCTTAGATGTTACGCTGCCTTCGCTGTCACTTCTTCTGGTGCCGTGGTGCGAATCAAATAATCGAACGCAGATAAAGCAGTCTTGGCACCATCTCCTGCGGCAATGACGATCTGTTTGAACGGCGTCGTTGTAGCATCGCCGGCAGCATAAACTCCGGGAATGCTCGTGCGTCCATGGTCGTCAATCACGATCTCTCCGTAAGGAGACAGGTTCAGGGTTCCCTTCAGCCATTCGGTATTTGGAACAAGACCAATTTGAACAAACACGCCTTCGAGTGATACTTGGCGTTCTTCACCGGTAATTCTGTCTTTGAATCGTATGCCGTTAACCTTACTTCCGTCTCCAGTGATCTCAGTTGTCTGCGCGCTGGTGTGGATCGTTACATTCCGCAAACTCTTTAGCTTCGAGACGAGTACAGCGTCAGCCTTGAGTTGATCAGCATATTCTATAAGCGTGACATGTTCTACGATACCTGCAAGGTCAATAGCAGCCTCGACGCCAGAGTTGCCGCCGCCGATTACCGCCGTGCGCTTGCCCTTGTACAAAGGGCCATCGCAGTGCGGGCAATAATTTACGCCGAAATTACGATATTCCTGTTCACCAGGCACGTTTACGTTCCTCCAGCGAGCACCAGTGGAAATAATTACAGTACGGGACTTTAGCGAGCCCCCATTTGCAAATCGCACCTCGACGAAACCACCTGCATGTTGAGGTGGAATAATTTGGGTTGCTTGCTGCTGCGTTAGGATATCAACTTCATATTGTCGAACCTGGGCCTCAAGTGCGGCAGCGAATTTCGGGCCATCGGTTTCAATAACGGAAATGTAGTTTTCGATCCCCATAGTGTCATTGACTTGTCCTCCCATCCGTTCAGTCGCAATTCCCGTTCGGATACCCTTGCGCGCGGCATAGACTGCTGCTGCCGCACCTGCTGGTCCGCCACCCACAATAAGTACGTCATAGGGATCCTTTGTATTGAGTTTCGCAGCATCCCGTGCACCACTGTTGGTATCGAGCTTAGCGACAATCTCTTCGATTGTCATGCGCCCAGATCCGAATACGTTTCCGTTTAAGAAAACCATCGGAACCGCCATCACTTTGCGCGCCTCAACTTCTGTCTGAAATGCTCCGCCTTCTATAACAGTTGTTTTTACACGCGGATTGAGGACTGCCATTAGGCTTAGCGCTTGAACGACGTCTGGACAATTGTGGCATGTCAGCGACATATAGACTTCAAATTCGTAGTCTCCGTCTAGGCCCTTGATGTTGTTGATCACCTCTTGCTCTACCTTGGGGGGATGGCCACCAGTCCAAAGCAGCGCCAGCACAAGTGAGGTAAATTCATGCCCGAGCGGCAGACCAGCGAATCGCAATTGATTATTACCACCGATGGGATTGATCGTGAATGATGGTTTGCGCAAGTCGTTGCCATCAAGGCGGAGAGTTATTTTATCTGTGCGCAGACTTTGGATCGTTTGAAGCAAATCGCGCATCTGCTGAGAGGTATCACTTTCATCAAGCGAAGCCACGAGTTCGAAAGGCTGTTGTACTCGTTCGAGGTAGCCAGCCAACTGATTTTTTATTGTGATATCCAACATGATTAATGCTCCGTATAGTTGTGACGAGGTGGGCTTCCCAGGTTCTGCAAACAAACTAGTTAATCTAACTGGTAGTATTAACTAGTTTGTTTCTCTGGTTTTTACGTGTTTTCTCAGAGACAACTCACTCACTCACTGCGTCAACTGGTAAGAAAAATAGTAGGTATTAGGGACAGTAGGCGACACCGCGATTGCGGTACTGCTCTTCGCCCGGCACGTTCATCTGCCGCCAGCGCGCGCCGGTGGCCAGCACCACGGTCTTCGCCTTCAGGCTCGCGCCGCTCGCCAGCTTGACTTCGATGACGTCGCCCGGTACCAGCGCGGTGGCGCGCTGCAGGTTCATGATGTCGACATCGTATTCCTTCACATGCTGTTCCAGCGCGGCAACCAGTTTCGGTCCCTCGGTCTCCTTGACGGAGATGAAGTTCTCGATGCCCATGGTATCCAGCACCTGGCCGCCGAAACGCTCCGCCACCACGCCGGTGCGGATGCCCTTGCGGGCGGAATAAATTGCCGCCGATGCGCCTGCAGGGCCACCGCCGACGACCAGCATGTCGAAAACATCTTTCTTTGCGATCTTCGCGGCATCGCGCTGCGCCGCGCCGGTATCGAGCTTGGCAATGATTTCTTCCAGGCCCATGCGGCCCTGGCCGAAATTCTGGCCGTTCAGGAAAATCGTCGGCACCGACATGATCTGGCGCTCGTTGACTTCATCCTGGAACAACGCGCCGTCGATCATGACATGGCGCACGTTCGGATTGATCACGGCCATCAGGTTCAATGCCTGCACCACGTCCGGGCAGTTCTGGCAGGAGAGCGAAATATAAGTCTCGAAATGGAATTCGCCGTCGAGGTTGCGGATCTGTTCGAGCACATCGGCTTCCGCCTTCGGCGGATGGCCGCCGGCTTGCAGCAGTGCCAGCACCAGCGAGGTGAATTCATGGCCCATCGGGATCCCGGCGAAACGGATGCCCATGTTGCTGC
>NZ_DAIUCO010000092.1:0-17781 GCF_036846085.1 Noviherbaspirillum sp.
GGCGGTTGCATCCAGCCACCAGTCGCGCGAGAAGATCGGCAGCGTCGGTTCGCTGGCGGAGAATTCGCGATAGAGCTGTTTCGAAATCATGCGCTATACCTTTGAAGTTCGTCTTGATGACATGCCTGCTTGCTGTTGTGCCGGGCCGGCTACGGGCTGGCCATGCTTCGTCCGTCGAGACGGCTGGCGACGGACAGTACCCCGCGTCGCAGCCGCAGGAGGCGCGACGGTGTCTTGCTGAGATTGAAGTACGGCACCTGCGTCGCGCCGAAACCGCGCAGGAAGCGCTCCACCGGCTCCATCATCGAACCGGCGAAATCGAACCGCTGCGTCACCCCGGCGGCATGCCTGATCACTTCCCACATGCACAATGACGCCGCGCCGCTGTTGCGCAATCCCGGATCGGCACCCGCCATCAGGCCGTATGCGCTGTTTTCATCCCAGACGATATAGTTGCCGGCGTGGTGCCTGCCTTCGGCATCGACGGCGATGAAGAACTTGCGGCAGCCGCGCTCGGCGCAGGCGGCATCCAGCCTGCGCACATAGTCGTCGGAATACGGCACCGCCATGTTCTGCCTCATGAAGGTCATCCGGTTCAGCGCCAGAAAGTCATCGAGCGGCAGGTCGTCGCGCACCTGCAGGCCGAAGCGCTGGGTCGCCTTCTTGCACTCGGCCCGCGTGCTGTTGTCGAATCCCGCCCATAGCTTGTCCTTGTCGCCCAGCTTGTCGAGCACATAGGTATATCGGGTGGTCTGCTGGAAGCCGTTCCAGGAAAACGGCAGCCAGTTGGTGCGGCCGTAATGCCAGTTCTGGTTGAAGTGATCAAAGGACGGAAGCTGGTCGATCAGCTCCTGCATCCAGTCCTTTTCCTGCGCCAGGCGCGTCGGCTGCTTGCCGTTGACAGTGGCGAACCAGGGGCCCAGCTTCTGGGTCAGCGGCGGCTGACCCAGCAACCGCAGTCCGTAGCGCCTCATCAGCACGTAAGGCATGGCCGCCATGACCTGCCCGGCTTTCACCACCAGCGCGACATCCCAGCCATCCGGCCCGGCGGTTGCATCCAGCCACCAGTCGCGCGAGAAGATCGGCAGCGTCGGTTCGCTGCGGGAAAACATCCGGTAGGACTCTTTGCGTCTCATGACTTCATTCTTTCCTGTTCATCGCCGGCGCAGAGCCGATAGGGACGGTAGGGCTGCAGGTCGCACACCAGGTAATGCCGCTGCTCCCCCATCGATGAATCGAAATAGGTCTCGACCGGCACGAATCCCAGTTTCAGGTTGCCGTTCAGCGATGCCGTATTGGCGAGGCTGATGCGGGACGACACGCCGCGCAGGCCGGCGAATGCGAACTGGCGCAACGCATGGCGGCGGACGACGGTGCCGAGACCGGCGCCGCGCAGCGATGCGTGCAGCCCGATATAGCCTTCATGCACCGTCCCTTCTTTGCGGTCGCGGGCATTGAAGTAATACAGCGACATGCCGGTCAGTTCGCCGGTTGCCGCGTCACGGACGCCGATTCCCAGTCGCGGGGCGTGCAGCCACAGCGCCGCCTTCTTTCTCAGGTCAAGCGGACTGCCGCCGTTGAGCGACGCATACAGCCTTTCCACGTGCCGGATGTCGTCGCGGGAGAGCGGCCCGACCCTGGCGCCGCCATACAGAAATGTCGGAAACGGCCGGATCCGCCTGCCGCACCATAGATTTCGCAGCACAAATGCGGACAGCGAGGCGAACCGCGCAAGATACTGTTCCAGCCGCCCGCCGCGTTGGCCGGGAACCAGCGCAAATCCGCCATGCTCGCGATGATGCGTTGCCTGTCTGGTGGTACGTCCCATCATTCAGCCTCCTTCAGAAGGTAGCGGTAGCGCACCGCGATCAGCAGCGATGCGGTTGTCAGGGCGGCCACCCACAGCATGCGGCCCGGTGTATCCATGCCGCCGCTGTCCCACGCCGCCGTCAGGATCAACGGTGAAACAAGCAGCAGCGCCCACGCCAGAGCACTGGCGGTCGGCCGCCAGATGGCGTGCCATCCGTTGCCCGAGGCGCGGATGATCCATGCCAGGTTGGCCAGCGAGCAAAGAATATTGCCCAGTGCGAACAGCGCAACGGCAACAGCGGCGTCGCCGATCCATGCGCCGGCATAGATCGACGCCACCCGTATCGCCAGCGCGGCCCCTTGGTAGACCATGCCGGCCACCTGCCGGTCCAGCACCTCGAACAGTGCCGATAAGGGCGAGGTGACCAGCACCAGGTAGAGCCATGGCGCGAGCCATTGCGCGAAAGCGCCGGCCTGCCGCCATTCCGCGCCGAACACGCCGCTGAAGATGTGCGGGCCGGCGACGACCAGCATCAATGTCGGCGGCATGCCGATATGCGCCAGGCGGCCATGCACGGCGGCCACCAGTTCCCGCAGCGCGCCTTCGCGGTGCGCATGGGCAGCGCCGGCGAAGAACACGCTGGCGGTGGCTTTGCCGAGCACCTGCAGCGGCAGCGCCAGCACCCGGTTTGCCAGCGCCAGCATGCCCGCGACGGCGGGATTGAACAGGGCGGCGAAGAGCATCGGCGGCAGGTGCGCGCCGGCGGTGTTGAACAGCGCGCTCCAGGTGGAGACCAGCGGCGACTTCTTGTACTTGCGGGCCACGGCGGCGATGTCGGCCGGACGGACCGCGCGCAGCAGCGCGGACTGCGCGCGCAGCATGCGCATCCCGAGCGAAAAGGTGCCGGCCACATGACCGGCCACCTGTCCGACCAGGAGCGCCACCGGCCCCAGCGGCGCGCCGCCGAGCTGGATCGCAGCCATGAGCATCGACTGGCTCACCCTGGTGCGCGCCAGCGGCGTGAATGCCTGGGCGCGTACCGCCCAGAAATTCAGAATGCTGTACGCACCGGCGAAGAACGCACCCACCGGCACCAAGTACAGGTAGCCGGCCAGCGCCGGCATATTCATGAGATGGGCGATCTGCTCGCGGTACAGCAACACCGGCACGGCTCCGATCGCCACGAACACAAGCAGCGTGATCAGGCTCAGTACCGTCAGCGCGGCGGCTTCGCGGTCGCCCTCGGGAATCGGGATCAGGACTTCGTACCGCAGGCAGGCCACGACCGAGGTCAGTGACAGCAGCGCCACGAATACCGCCAGCATGCCGATGTCGCGCGGGTCGTACAGCCGTGTCAGGAAGGGCGCCGCGGCCACCATGATGAGCTGGCCGCCGATGGCACCGCCGGCCAGCACCGAAACGCTACGGGCAAACCGGTTCGCGGGCAGAACCCGCCGGACCGCGGCCACAATGCGGTTCATGAACGACGCTCCGCCGAGCCGACGCTCATGCCGCATAGCGGTGCCGGCTCTGCCGCAAGCCGTAACCATAGGCGTACCGGTATCGCGCCGACCTCGACTTGACGTCGTTGAATACCGTACCGGTCACGGTGCGGCCCGCCTGGTTCAGGCACTTCACCGCATCCTCGATCTCCTCGACGGTGCTGACGTCGCTGCGCACGATGTTGAAAATCGCCCCGGCGTGGCGGCCGACATTCAATGCATCCGAATAGCCGAGCACCGGCGGCGTATCGATCAGCACGAAATCGTAATGCGCCGACAGGTGCTGCAGCAGGTTGCCGAAGCGCGGATGCTCCAGCAGGTCGGCCGGCTTGGACGGCAGGCGGCCGGTGGCGATGAAGTCGAGGTTTTCCGTCACTTCCCGGTTGATGGCATCGCCCGGCGGCAACACGCCTGCGATGACTTCCGCCAGCCCGTTCGTGCGCTGCAGGCCAAAGTAGCGGTGCAGGTAGCCGGTGCGCATGTCGGCATCCACCAGCAGCACCCGCTTGCCGATCGATGCCAGCACCACCGCAAGATTGGCGGAGACGAAGGATTTGCCTACACCCGGCGTGGGCCCGGTGAGCATGATGATGTTGTTGCGCGACGCCGGCATGATGTACTGCAGCAGGCTGCGGAAACTGCGCAGGCTTTCGATAGTGATGTCGAACGGCGCATCCTGTGGCAGGATCATCGTGGCGCTCTTGTTGTGGCGCATGCGGGAGAACAGCCGCTTCTGGCTCGTGCTGTGCGGAATGGCCGCGCTGACGGTCAGACCCAGTTTCTTTTCGATCTCCTCCGGTTCGCTCACCTTGCGGTAGTACGCCTTCTTCACTGCCGCCGCCGCGACGCCCAGCGCCAGGCCGATCAGGCCGGAAAGCAGGATCAGCAGCATGCGCCGCGGTTTCACCGGCCGCACCGGCGTGACCGGCGAATCGAGCAGCCGCACGTTGGCCACCTTGCTCTCGGTGACGAGACGCAGTTGCTGGGAGGAACTCAGCAGCGCGGTATAGACCTCGGTGTTGACCTTGACATCGCGTGCCAGCCGCACGACCTCCTGCTCAACCACGGGCAGGCGGCGGATTTTCGCGTCGATGGCGGACATGTCGCGGCCGAGCTGACGCAGTTGCTGGTCGACCGCCTCGACGGTCGGATGGTCGGCGGTAAAGCGCCCCAGCAGTTCCGACCTCTTCTGCCGCAGCTCGAGCGCCCGCGTCTGCGCGAGCGACGATTGCTGCAGCAGCACCCTGGCTTCCTCGCCAAGATCGACCGTGCCGTAGCGGTTGCGGGCTTCGTTATACAAGGCTTCCGACTGTTCCAGCTCGCGTTTCAGCTCGGGCAGCTGCTTGTTCAGGAAGACCAGCGATTTCTCTGCCTCCTCCGCCTTGCGGTCCTCGTTCTGGCGGATGTACTGGTCGCCGACCTCCTGCAATACGGCCTGCGTCAGTTTGGGGTCCGTCCCTTCGAGCGTCACGCCGATGACGCCGGATTGCTTGCCCCGCTCGAGGATCTTCAGCGCTTCCTGCAGGCCCGCAATCGTCTCCGCACGGTTGGCGCGGCTGAGCAGGAACTCGACGCCCCGCTTTGCATGCAAGCTCTCCAGCAACAGCGTGACCTCACCGCCGCGCGCCGGGACGACCAGTGTTTCGCCGACCTTGCCGTAGGCATCGATACCCTCGTCCACCTGCTGCAGGCGGAACTGGCCGTCATCACCAGTCGTCACGAGAAATTCCGTGCCTTCCAGCGATGGCGGCACGTTGAATGTTTTTACCTCCGCCCTTTCGTTGCCCCAGGCATAGCCACCCGACCCGAACAGTCCCGGCTCCGAAAGCTGCTTGTTGTATCGCGCGACGACACCGCCCAGGAGCGGAAACTGCCGCGGCACCATGTCGGTCTGCAGATCGTACTTGTCGACCGCGCCCGCCACGACGCGACGTGACCGCAGGATCTCCATCTCGGCCGCCGTGTCCGTCTTCAGATTGAAGGCCGCCGCCAGGTCGCCGAGGATGTTCTTCGACGTGCCCGCGCTGTCCTCCACGTGAATCAGGAGGTTCGAACGGTACACCGGTGCCGTAATGAAGGCATACGCGGTTCCGATCATCGCCACCAGCAGCGCGACGCCCAGGATCAGCCACCCATGCGCCAGCAGAAATGCCGGAAGCTGACGGACGTTCAGCGCATCGCTCTGGTCGGAGTGATGCCGGACAATCGGCTCCTGAATCGGAATGGGCAGGGAATGGAAAGGCTGGATCGGATAATTCATTGGATGTCCGGGTAAGCAGGAAACGAACGGAATGCGATGTGCGCAATCGATCGAGCGATCTTGCACGGCGATGCCTTGGGCCCTTGATCAAGCAGTCATGCCGGCCAGGGGTTCGTACTACTGTATCGAGAAGCACATCAAACGATAAGTATCAAAATTCGATGAATATGCTTGGCGCGTCGTTGGTTGGATTGGGTTTTTCGATGCGTCGGATGGCAAGCGATTTCCGCTTTTGAAATGCTTAATTTTCAAGCTTGAAAATTAAGCAGCAGCTATCAATGATGAGATTCTTCGACCACCTGTCAATTCCGACCAAGTGAACGCAAAGAGGCTGTGGCTATTGAGGCCCGCTTTGGCGCTGCCGAGAAAGTGGCGTGCCGAGCGGATAAAGAAGCGAAATTTGTCTGAGCCGGAGGCGCATTTATTTCTCTTCCCGCTCAATGCGTCACTTTCTCGGGAACCCCGAAGGGGCAGCGACTTTGCGATCGTCTTTTTTGCCTTCTTTTTTGGCGAAGCAAAAAAGAAGGTGGCCCGCCGGGGCCAGTCCCGGCTAGTCTCTTCGAAGAGAAATAGGTGTTGAATTTCCGGGGGCACTCCGTCGCTCTGGATTTCCGCCTTCGCGGGAATGACAGACATGGAGACACGCCGCCGATCCGTATTCACGCTTGCAGGGCGCGTCCTGGCTTGCAAGCCGGGACCGTTTCGCAGCCGGACGACTTGCTGTCCATATTTTTGGCAACCCCTCCTCCCGACAGAGGAGGGGCACCGTTCCGCCCCGTTCACCGCCTCCGGTCAATTGCTTTCCGGCGCCAGCTCAACCCGCATCTCACCAACCTGCACCGCCCTCCCCCTCGGGAAATTCGGCCCGCTGACACGAACGAACGACACCGTAATTCCCCGCATATCTCCGCCCGCCACATTCTGCAAAGCCTGCGTCGCCGAAAACTCCAGGTGTCCTGAACCGGGATGATGTTCATGGGCGACGATTTCGAACGGCCCGAAGCTGCCGATCAGATGCCGTTCCTGCTCGCCCTCGCTGTCCACAGGAAGGTTGAGGTAGACATCGTAGTAGAAGCCGCCTCGCGCGCCGACACCGGTCAGGCGCACATCCTCCAGCACGATCTTCACCGAGTTGTAGGGCACCGGCGCCGGACGATTCCGTCCCGGCGCCAGCGAACGCCCGAGTACCGCTTCAAGGGCACTGGCTTCAGCCTGCCTGACCTCGACCTGCGCGCTGATCGATGTTTCGTCGAGTGCAATGTCCCGCAGGCCGCCGATCGAGCGCCTGTTTCCGCCGATGCCGCGCGGCGCCGATTCGGCAAACCGGCCGACAGCCGGGCGCCGTGGCGCGCCGCGTCCGAAGGGATTCTGCAACTGCACGCGCTTCAGGCCTCCCGCATTGGATTGCGGCGGCAGCGCGGTGGGGAAGCGTTCGTTCTGGTAGCGGTAATGCAGATGGGTCGTCGTGTCGTAGACGCGGTTGCGCGGCATTGTCAGCGGGCCATAGGTGAAGCTGCCGCTCCAGTAGGGGTCGCTTGAGAGCGGCATCGTCCTGCCTTCGCCCGCAGCCACCCATGCGACCCAGAACCGGTCGATCTGGCTGTGGTGCAACCAGAAGATCGGGTCGAGCGGCGAGGACTTCGTCGCCAGCGCACCGCCGATGATGTTATGAAACAGGCCGTGCGGGCGGGGCTCCACCTGCGTCTCGAATGCATCGGTCAGACCGCGCTGGAAGAAGCGGTAGCGCCGGTTGAACGGGATCATCGACAGCGCGGAATAGACATTCGTATTGACCCGGTCCGCAACATACAGCGGGTTGCCGCTCGACGGATCGGTGAATTCGGCCGGCATGTTCGGATTGAGGTAATAGTCCCAGTACGGCACCGTCAGGGTGCTGTCGCCGGAAATGGTGCGCAACGTCTCCTGGAAGTAGTGCAGGTAGCCGCGATGCCATGCGAGGAAATACGCTATCCCGTGCGGGCAGTTGCGCACGTGAATGTTCACCCAGTAGTTCCAGCTATTGCGGTCGGCGCTGTTGGTATTGGCCCGCATCGCTCCGATGGCATTGATGAAGGATGCGTAGCCGGGCGTGAGCTTGAAATCGTTCCATTCCAGGCGCGTGTGTATTGTCGCCTGCCCGAAGGCGGCGCGGCCGGGTACCGATGCCGCCGCCAGCGTGGACAGTGAACCTGCGACAAATTTTCTCCTGCTGATGTTGCCGAACTCCATGACGTATCTCCTCGGTTCTGGTGCGTTGTCTCCGGTTAGCCGAAAGAGCCGTGCCGGCTTCCGCTGACCATCTACCAATTACTGTAGAGATTCGGTGCACGAGGAAAAAGTATTGAATTTCGATGGCTGGCCGGAAGGTATCGAGTTTTTCGATGGATTGGCTTACCGGCCTCAGGACACTTGCTCGATTCGTTGCCTGACGCATTCCGGCAGCCGGCGCATCGAAGCCTTGAGATTGTTGATCAGGTGGCCCTGGCTGGTCGTGCCGATGATGGCGCAACTGACATGATGGTTGCCGAGCACGAACTGCAGCGCGAGGTCGTGGCAATTCATGCCGTCGAAGCGTGACAGGAACCGGTACTTGCGCCCTTCAAAAAATTTGCCGCGGTGGTTCTTGATCGCGCGCAGCAGATACCAGACGTCGGACACCTTGCTCACCTTGAAGATGTCATCGGAGTACAGGGTTTGCGCCAGCGGCGATTTCACCATGACGCCCAGGCCGGCGCGCGCGCAGCGTTCGATCAGTTCCTGCTGTGCATGGCGGCGGATGACGTTGTACTCGATCATGACGCAATCGAAGATCTCCGCTGCCAGCGCTTTTTCGGCGCCGGCGATGTCGGTCGACACGCCGAGCAAACCGACATCGCCGCGCCGCTTGGCGTCGCAGAGGAATTGCACCGTTTCATCGTCGAGCCGCTTCGGCATGCCGTGCAGCTGCAGCAGGTCCACATGGGTGGTATGCAACCTGCGCAAACTTTCCTCCAGGCTTCTGCGCAGCGCCGGATAGCTGTAGTCCTTGACGTGCCGCCCGCCGATGAGATGGGTGCCGCATTTGGTGCCGACAAAAACGTTCGGGCGGCGTGCTGCGAGAATTTTTCCGAGCCTGCCTTCAGCGTTGCCGCCGCTGTAATTCGGACCGGTATCGAAAAAATTGACGCCGCTGTCAATGGCGATATCGACAAGATCACGCGCAAGCTTTTCGCTGAACAGATCCATTCCCCAGAAGCCGCCTGCCCCGAATCCGAGTTCCGATATCCGGATGTTGCGACTGCCTAGCTGCCGTCTTCCTATGGCGATCGGATTCATTGCATCTCCTTCCTGTCCGGAGCGCTTGCCATGGATGCAAGTTGTCGCTCCGTCATGACATAAAAAACGTGCAATACGTAACCAAATGAAAAAATGTGGATACTTTTATTCCCCTAGGAACTTTCACTACGGGAAAAAGGTCTGTTTCCGTACGTTCATATCCGCAATGAACGAATCCGGTCGACGAACTGGTGCAGGTCTGGCAACGCCCACTGCTCCTGATGGTTTTCCGGCGCATTTCCCGCATTGTCTTCACCGGATGTTTTCAGTGTTGATTTTTCCTTCACCGTTCCAGGAGTATCTGTTTTGAAACGTACCGCTTACCCTTCCCTACTTTTGCTGACACTCACACTCGCTGCCTGCGGCGGCGGGTCCGGCGACGACGCAACCCTCGGCACCGAAACCATGCAGGCAACCACATCGGTTGCTGACAATTCCGATACCGCGCCGGCAGTGACGCTTGATCTTGCCGCCGAGTCCACGTCGGAAGCCGGCTTTGAAGCAGAACCCGAAGCCGCGCCCGAGTCGGCTGCAGCCGATGCGCCTGCGCCGGATTCCATGATCGCCGCAGCAGACAATGGAACGACTGTGGAGACGGACGCCGCAGTGCCCGCGACCGACCCGGCATCTGCCGATGCGCCTGCGGAACCCACGCGCATGCTGGCGACAACGACCGCCATCACCCCCTTGAAGCATCTGTATGTCGCCACCACCGGTAATGACAGCAATCCCGGAACACAGGCGGCACCTTTCAAAACCATTCTCCGCGCATCCAAGGTCGCCACGGCGAACACGACTGTCCACGTCGCGCCCGGCACCTATGCGGGTGGATTCACCACCACCTCCAAAGGCAGCGCTTCCGGCCGCATTCGCTATGTGTCCGATGTGAAATGGGGCGCGAAGATCGTTCCCGCCGCCGGCACCACCGCGCGCGTGGCGTGGTCCGAGCGCGGCAGCTATGTCGATATCGACGGTTTCGACGTCGACGGCCGCAGCGGTCAGGTATGGCGCAATGGTCTGGTCACCTTCGGTTCCTACAACGTCATCAAGAACAACCATGTGCATCACATCGCCGACAAGGTTCCGTGCGACAACATGGGCGGTTCCGCCATCAACACCACCCATTACAACTATGGCGTGAAGGATGACGTGATCGGTAACGTGGTGCATCACATCGGTTACACCGGCTGCAAATTCATCCAGGGCATCTACATCGGCACCTCGGGCAGCGTGAAGAACAACCTGGTCTACCAGATCGGCAAGAACGCGATCCAGTCCTGGCACGATGCGACCAACATCATCATCGCCAACAACACCATCTTTAAATCCGACTACGGCATCGTCGTCGGCGGCGGCGATTTTTATCACAACACCATCCACGACAATACCCACGTCTCCAACAACATCGTCTTCGACAATGTGCGCGGTATCGAGGAAGTCGGCACGGTGGGCAACAAGAACACCTATACCAACAACCTGTTGTTCCGCAACAGCTACCGCAACATCGGCCTCAAGGGCGGCAAGACCCACACCGGTACCATCGTGGCTGATCCGCAACTGGTCAACTACCAACCTACGGGCGGCGGCGACTATCGTCCAAGGAGCACATCGCCGGCGGTAAACAAGGGCCGTTCGACCTATGCACCACCCAACGACATCATCGGCACGGCGCGTCCGCAGTTCGGCGCGTTCGACATCGGCGCTTACGAGCACAGGTAATCCCAATGTCGCGCAGGGTACCGGCATGACCGGAATACGGTCATGCGTGGTCGCCCTGCTGCCATGATTCATTACTCCGCGACGCCATTGCATTTGGCGCCGAAAGATTTCGCAACACCTCCGCCAGGCAACTGGCGGCAGGTGTTGCGGATGACGGATGGCCGTGAATAAGGAACAGCGTCGCCTTATGCACGCACTTGTCGCGCAGCGGCAGAGGCACGAGAGCGCCGCATTCCAGCCAGTGCCGTATGCGGTGCTTCGGCAGCCATGCATAGCCGAGACAGCCCGTCACCGCCTCCACCACCGTATCGAAACTGCTCAGGTCCCAGCGCTTCCCCAGCCCGGATTCGTTTGCGGAACCGCTTTCCATTTCGCTTGAATAACCAGCGCCGACCCGTATGTGGCGTTCTAGGTCGGCCGCCGCCACGTCTCGCCCCAGCTTCAGCAGCGCATGATCGGGATGGGCTACCGCGATGTATTCCACCTCCACCAGCGGCTCGCCCAGGAAACCGAGCGGCACCCGGGTCGCGATGGCAAGGTCCACCGACATATTGCGCAATGCCTCCTCCGCGCGCGGCATCGCCGTCTCGGCAAGCCGTATCGACGCTCCGTCGGCGATGGCGGAAAACATTTTAAGTGCCTGCATCAGCACCTGCGCCGGAAAATTCTGGTCCACGGCCAGCCGTATTTCCGCGCCGCCTCCCGCTCCTAGATGCTTGGCGAACAGTTCAAGTTCGATCGCCTCCTTCAGCACATGCCGCGACCGGTCGAGCAATGCCCGGCCCGCCTTCGTGAGGTGGGCTTTCCTTCCTTCGATCTTCAACAGCTGGATGCCGAGATTTTCCTGCAGCTTGGCAATGGTGTAACTGACGGCGGACTGGCTGAGGTGGAGATAGTCGGCTGCTTCGGCGAATCCGCCACAATCAATGACTGCGTGCAGGATGCGCCATTGTTTCAGGCTGACGTACAGATTGCGGACATCGTGTGGTCTGGATTTGAATTTGCTGCGGGCCGTCGTCACAGCTGAATGCGGTCTTTGGCCTTCGAAAGGATTTTGTGCCTGCGTCATTTCAATGCCCTTTGAAAATCGCTTTCCGGTTGCAGCCGGCAACGCACGGCATGCAATTATTCAATTCATGTTGGTGCGGAGAAAAACCGTTCGACGTCCTGCCATTCATCCTCCTTCACATTGGTTTCACCTAAGAATGCTCGATGGCCGCAACCACCTCGAATCCTCGGGCAGGCGAGACTTAATGCAAAACCTAAGCCCGAATGGTAAGACCTTGATAAACAACGAGTTTGTGAAGAATGCACGGCGCATCGGTCGGAGCGTGTATCAGGGCAGGCACACGATCGTTCACCGCAAAGGATGATGGAGCAGGCACGCTTGGATTGACTCGTATGCTGTGAGTCGCGGAATACTGAATTCGAATGCTGTGGTCATGACGCGTAATGAAAAAGAATCACGCGAGTTCCCGAAAAAACCAATTTTTCAGAAGAACAATGTCACGAGGCACAAAAAACTGTCACGGAACAGGACAACGCCCGGTCTCCGGAAGATGGAAGGCTTGAATCGGTATGTGTACTCAGGCACCGGATACATCGAATGGTGTTCTATGAAGGCACCAATTGCCTACGACAGGCAGTGCGCTGTCTGAAAGTGTAAAGTGCTGCAATGGCGACCCAAATCGTCACGATTTGTCGGCCCCTCGCGCGAGGAGGAAGCGCCACGTGCAGAGGACGCGTGGCGCTGTACCGGCATGCAAGGCGATCAACCACCTATGTAGAGGTTTTCGATACGGGGAGTATTCGCTGCACGAACCGTGTCGTTGCCGGTGCTCACAGTTTCCTGCTGTGCATTGTTGATGTACTCGTTCTTGCGCAGTTCGCCGTTTCGATACGCTTGGGCGAGTTCCGCCTGCACTTCAGCGCGGCTCTTGGTCGACTGCACGTTCTGGTAATGGATCGCATCATCGCTTCCGATTGCAAATGCGGAACCGGTAAATCCAAATGCGGCGGTCAATGCGACGGCGGTAATCAATGTTTTCGCGTTCATTATTTTTCCTTGAAAGATGACGGATGTGGAACCGCGGTAGCGGCTCTTCGGTAAGCATGGTGTGCTCATCGATGAAGCGCAGTGTAGCTATTGCCGGCCCTGCAAAAAAGACCAATAATCGGAAAACACTATTCCATTTTTTTAAACAATCGAATCCCATTCATGGACAGACTTCAATCGATGCGGGTATTTGCGAAGGTCGTCGAACAGGGAAGTTTTGTGCGCGCCGGCCAGTTGCTCGACATGTCGAATGCAGTCGTCACGCGTCATGTGGCCGATCTGGAAAACCATCTCGGCACACGATTGCTGAACCGCACAACCCGGCGCCTGTCGCTGACCGAAACCGGCCATGCCTATCTCGAGCGCGTTGTGCAGATCCTGCAGGAAGTGGAAGATGCGGAAGCGATCGCTTCAGCTCAGGCGAAAAAGCCGGCCGGTACGCTCCGCATTTATTCGCACGTCGGTTTCGGCCAGCTTCAGCTTGCGCAATTGCTGCCGCAGTATGCCGGGGCCTATCCCGACGTCATACTGGATGTCACCCTCGGCGATCATTCGGTCGACCTCGTGGAGAGCGGTCTGGACATCGGCATCTTCATCGATTTCCAGAAGTTCGATGCGAGCATGATCGCGCGCCAGATCGCCGTCTGCGAAGTGCTGCTGTGCGCATCGCCGGAGTATGTGAAAAGGCATGGCGAACCGTCCGTCCCCGAGGACGTCTCCAACCATGTCTGCCTGAATTTTTCCTACGATCAGTTGCGCCATTACTGGCCGATCGCCTCGAAGGGTGACGGCGTGACGAACATCCCGGTGCGCAGCAGGATGTTTTCCAACAGCGGCGATGTTCTGCGCCACAGCACGCTGGCCGGCATGGGCATCATGATCCGCCCGTCGTTCGCGCTTGGCGACGATCTTGCCACCGGCCGCATGGTGCGCCTGCTTCCCGATCACCATCTTGGAAAATTGTCCGTCGTGATGGTCTACCCCAGCCGCCGCCTGCTGTCTGCCAAGGTGCGCAGCTTCGTCGATTTCATGACCGAGCGCTTCCCGGAACCGGATAGCGATCCGTGGCTGGCATGCAAGGACGGCAGGCACCTCTGATTCGCAGGTTGTTTGCGCATCATATTTTGCGCCGTGCAATTGGATATAAGGGCCGCGCAGGCAATGCGGCGAACGTGTTAATGTTGATCGACTCCAACCTGCCTTGACACCATGTGCCAGTTACTAGGGATGAATTGCAATGTCCCGACAGACATTGTTTTCAGTTTCACCGGCTTCGCCACCCGCGGCGGCCGCACCGACACGCATAACGACGGCTGGGGCATCGCCTTCTTCGAGGGGAACGGCGTGCGCCACTTCGTCGACTACCAGTCCGCCGTCGAATCGCCGATCGCCGACCTGATCAAGCGCTGTCCGATCAAGTCGAAAAACGTCATTGCCCACATCCGCAAGGCAACCCAGGGCCGGATCGCACTGGAGAACTGCCATCCTTTCGTGCGCGAACTGTGGGGACGCTATTGGGTATTCGCGCATAACGGCGACCTCAAGGAGTTCGCACCGACCCTGAACGGCGCATTCCGGCAGGTCGGCGGGACCGACAGCGAACTGGCGTTCTGCTACCTGCTGCAGGAGCTGCGCCGCCGCTTCGGCGACACGCCACCCGAGATCGATGTCATCGCCGGTGCCTTGCGCGAGTTGACCAGCGAGATCGCGCAGCACGGCCCGTTCAACATGATGCTGTCCGATGGCCGCGCGTTGTTCACGCATTGCTCGACCAATCTGTACTACATCGTGCGGCAGTATCCGTTTACGACTGCCAAGCTGTCCGACGAGGACATGCTGGTCGACTTTTCAGAAGTCACGACGCCCGACGACAGGGTGGCCATCATCGTCACCCAGCCGCTGACCACCAACGAAACCTGGACACAATTCGCCAGCGGCGAATTGAAAGTGTTCATCGACGGCGCACCGACGGAACTCTGACCTCAAGGTATGCCGGAAAATGCGACCGGTTCGGCTGCACTGCAACATCGAAAGTTGAGCATGCCGGCGAGAAATAATTTAAAGTGCAGTCGTCGGTCGCGAACGACGCTACGGTCTGGCAGAAAGTGCCAACAGGCCGTATGCGTTGCGGTTCAAGATATGACAGCGCCGCAGGGTTATCCGCCCTACTGGCACGTTATGTCGAGACTGCGACCCATACGACCTGTTCGCATTTTTCGCCCCCGCCGTGTGTTGCTACGGCAGCCAGACAAGTGACCGATCTTGCATAACCGACAAAAATGCCACCGCATGGGTGGCATTTTTTATTGCAGCGACTGTCTGCCTTCTTCCGGTTTCACGAAAGATTCGGCGCCAGCCAGCGCTCCAGCTCCTCCTTGGCCACCCTGCGCCGCGCCGCCATGTCGTTCAACTGGTCCTCGCCGATCTTGCCGACGACGAAGTATTTCGATTCCGGGTGCGCGAAGTAAAAGCCGGATACGGCCGCACCGGGGAACATCGCGAACGACTCTGTGAGCCGCATGCCGATTTCCTCGCACTGCATCAGGCGGAACAGGTCCGCCTTCACGGTATGTTCCGGACATGCCGGATAACCCGGTGCCGGCCGGATGCCGCGATAGGCTTCCTTGATGAGCTGTTCGTGCGACAAGGCTTCGTCCGATGCATAGCCCCACAGGTCCTTGCGCACCCGTTCATGCAGGTATTCGGCAAACGCTTCGGCAAGGCGGTCGGCCAGCGACTTCAGCATGATGCTGCTGTAATCGTCATGCGCATCCTCAAAACGCTTCTCATGCTTTTCGATGCCCAGTCCCGCGGTCACTGCGAACATGCCGATGTAGTCGGCGATGCCGGACGATTTCGGTGCGATGAAATCGGCCAGGCACTGGTTGGGACGTGCGACACCGTCGATCACCGGCTTGACCCCTTGCTGGCGCAATCCGTAATAGGTGAAAGCGACTTCGCTACGCGTGTCGTCGGTGTACACCTCGATGTCGTCGTCATTGACGCTGTTGGCCGGCATCAATGCGATGACGCCGTTGGCAGTCAGCCAGCGGCCATCGATCAGCTTCTTCAGCATCGCCTGGCCTTCCTCATGCACCTTGCGCGCGGCGTCGCCGACCACCTCGTCCTGCAGGATCGCGGGATAAGGTCCGGCGAGATCCCAAGTCTGGAAGAACGGGCCCCAGTCGATGTACTGCGCGATGGTGGCCAGGTCGACGTTTCTGAATTCACGCCGTCCGATGAACTTCGGCTTGACCGGCGCGGCGTTGCCGCTGAACGCCAGGCGCGCCCTGTTTTCCCGCGCTTGCTTCAACGACAACAGCGGCGTCGCCTTGCGGTTTGCATGCTGGTCGCGGATGCGCTCGTAATCCACCGCAATGTCCTCGATGTACTTCGCGCGCTGCTCTTCCGTCAGCAGTGACTGCGCAACCGATACCGAGCGCGACGCATCCGGCACATACACCACCGGGCCTTCATAGTTGGGCGCAATCTTCACCGCCGTATGGGCGCGGCTGGTGGTCGCGCCGCCGATGAGCAAAGGAATCTTCAGCATGCGGAAATGCGGATCGCGCTGCATTTCCTTCGCCACGTAGGCCATTTCCTCCAGCGACGGCGTAATCAATCCCGACAGGCCGATGATGTCGGCATTTTCCGCCTTCGCCTTCGCAAGGATTTCGGAACACGGCACCATCACGCCCATGTTCACCACTTCGAAGTTGTTGCACTGCAGGACCACCGACACGATGTTCTTGCCGATGTCATGTACATCACCCTTGACGGTGGCGATGACGATCTTTCCCTTTGGTTTGCTGGCGACGCCGGTGCGCTGCTCTTCCTTGCGCTTCTCTTCCTCGATATAGGGAATCAGGTGGGCCACCGCCTGCTTCATCACGCGCGCCGACTTCACCACCTGCGGCAAGAACATCTTGCCCTGGCCGAACAGGTCGCCGACGATATTCATGCCATCCATCAGCGGGCCTTCGATCACATTGATCGGACGGCCGCCGCTGTTGAGGAACTGCATCCGCGCCTCCTCGGTATCTTCGACGATCCACTGCGTGATGCCGTGTACCAGCGCATGCGCGAGGCGCTTCTCCACCGGGGCATTGCGCCACTCGAGGTTTTGCTCTTCCTTCTTGCCGCCGGCCTTCAGCGTGCCGGCGAATTCGATCATGCGCTCGGTTGCATCCTCACGTCGGTTCAGCACCACATCCTCCACCCGCTCGCGCAGTTCCGGATCGAGATCGTCGTACACGCCGACCATCCCGGCATTCACGATGCCCATCGTCATGCCGGCCTGGATTGCGTGATACAGGAATACGGTGTGGATCGCTTCGCGCGCCGGATCGTTGCCGCGGAAGCTGAAGCTGACGTTCGACACGCCGCCGGAGATCTTTGCGTGCGGCAGGTTTTCGCGTATCCAGCGTGTCGCGTTGATGAAATCGACGGCGTAATTGTTGTGTTCCTCGATACCGGTCGCGATGGCGAAGATGTTGGGATCGAAGATGATGTCTTCGGGTGGAAAGGCAACCTTTTCCGTGAGCAGTTTGTAGGCGCGCTCGCAGATTTCGATCTTGCGTTCGAAAGTGTCGGCCTGTCCTTTCTCATCGAACGCCATTACGATGACGGCCGCACCGTAGCGGCGGCACAGTGTCGCCTGCCGAAGGAATTCTTCTTCGCCTTCCTTCATCGAGATCGAATTGACGACCGCCTTGCCCTGCACGCATTTCAGTCCGGCTTCAATGACCGACCACTTCGACGAATCGATCATGATCGGCACGCGCGCGATGTCGGGCTCGGAAGCGATGAGGTTCAGGAAGCGCGTCATCGCGGCGACCGAGTCGAGCATCGCCTCATCCATGTTGATGTCGATGATCTGCGCGCCGTTCTCGACCTGCTGCCGGGCGACCGACAGCGCTTCGTCGTACTGCTCGTTCAGGATCATCCGAGCGAAGGCTTTCGAGCCGGTGACGTTGGTGCGCTCGCCGACGTTGACGAACAGCGACTGCTCGTCGACGACGAACGGCTCCAGTCCCGACAGCTTCATCGCATGACCGGTTTCCGGGACCTTGCGCGGCGCAATGGTCTTCACCACGTCGGCGATCGCCCTGATGTGATC
>NZ_DAIUCO010000093.1:0-17596 GCF_036846085.1 Noviherbaspirillum sp.
ATGCCGCAAATACATAGACATCTTTTCCATACCGTTGTTTCCATTGCTTTTGCCAAGTACATGTGTGAGGTGAAAACAACTATGGAAATGACCACACTCCGCATGGATTCCGCGTTTTTTGGGTAAGATCCTTTCTTAACGGTAAACTGTGCCTGCCGGAAGTGCTGCCGGCAAGGCCGAACTACAACCAGTGCGAATTCCAGAGCGTCATCCGAACGAATAACAGATTCATCCATGTCGTCGACCCGCGAACCAGCCAAAATCGAAGTCCGAACCGCCGAACCCGGCGATGCAGGTTGCGCCTGCAACGTGTTGCGCCGTTCGATCGCGCAGTTGTGCGAAAAGGACCATCGCAACGACAGCGCCATCCTGACGACGTGGCTGGCCAACAAAACGCCGGAAACGGTGCGGGGCTGGATCGAATCGGGAAAGAATTGCTCGCTGGTGGCGGTGATCGACAATCAGGTCGCGGGCATCGCCATCCTGACCCGCCAGGGCAAAATCGTGCTGTTCTACGTTGCACCGGAAATGTGCCAGGCAGGTGCAGGCAATGCGCTGTTGCAGGCGATCGAACATCGCGCCGGGGAATGGGGATTGCGTTCCCTGCAGGTCGACAGCACGCTGACGGCGCAGCAGTTCTACCTGCGTCACGGTTTCACCCTGAATCGCACGACGACCAGTGCGTTCGGCACCGAAGCCTATTCCCTGTCGAAGCCGCTCGCACCGACAGGCTATCCGCAGAAGAAGCCTTGCCGGTGTGGCGGATGAGGGGATGAGCCCGCGCGGCTTGTGATCTTCCCACAGCTTCCTGCATAGCCCGCGTCCCTATTCCCAGGCAATCGCAATTCCACCTTTCGCTTTCAGCATGGAAGCGAAATAACTGACGGGTCGCTCCCGATCCCGCAGGAAAGCATCGGCACCGGGTGCTTGCACCGGATTGCATGCGAAGGTCCTCTTCAACACGCAACGCAGCACTTGCACCTGTATTGGACATGACCAGGCCTGCTGACAGGCATCTCGATGCCGATGCCCGACCATTTCACCCGCTGCCTTAAATTTAAGCGATATATGTCAGGAATCCAACAGACTCATCTCTGCGGGAACGGCACACTTCGCAACGTTGATCGATTTAATGTCGCCGACAAAATAGCCCGGTGGAGCATGAGTTGTCCGGGACGGTTCTTTGCCACCGATTATTTTGTTAGCCGCTCAACGTCGTTTCATACTATGCCATTCTTGTCCTGTGGCGCTCAGGCAAGTATGGAAAAGCCATCCGCGAGCGGAGACCGTGTCAGTCGTTTGAGGCTTGGAAGATTCGATCCGATGCCCAGTGTCTGACAAGAAAAGAAAATACATGTCCGTTCCGAACACGACAGAACACTTACCTGCCAACCATTTGTTGTCACTGATCCCGCCAGAAGAATTTCAGCGCCTATCTCCAATGCTGCAGATGGTACGCACCGAATTCAAGCAGGTGCTGTTCGAGCGCGACAAGGCGATCGAGTATGTTTATTTCCCCTGCACCAGCGTTTTCTCGGTACTGACGTTTCTGCAGAACGGTACCGCCATCGAAGTAGGCACAATCGGCAATGAAGGATTCTCGGGTGTGAATCTGCTGGTCGGCACCGACTATGCAACCGACACCACGATCTGCCAGGTGTCCGGCGACAGCCTTCGCATGCGGACATCCGATTACAAGAATGAGATTGCAACCGACACGCCGCTGCGTCGCGTCGGTTTGAAGTTTCTGCAGGCGTACCTGAGCCAGGTATCGCAATCAGTCGCCTGCAATCGCTTGCACACCATCGAGGAACGGTTCGCCCGCTGGGTGCTGATGACGCATGACCGTGTGCGCACCGAGCAATTTCATCTCACGCAGGAATTCCTTGCCGATATGCTCGGCGTCCACCGTCCAAGTGTGAGCCTTGTGGCCAGCTCGTTTCAGCAGGCCGGCCTGATCAAATACAGCCGCGGCAATCTCACCATCCTCAATCGTGCCGGCCTCGAAGACACTTCATGCGAATGCTACGGCATGGTCAGGGAGCAGTTGCAACGGGTGCTTGGATTGTCGCGAAGCTAGCAATCCCAGCAGTCATGTTTCCGCGCCTGCCCCGGTAGCGTTCCGCCTTGCAATGGAAGTTTTTTGGCGGCAACGGTCTCATTCCAAAACACGGTAAATCGCCTTGTCTATGTCATTCGTCGAACAGACTTCACCTGTTCGGACTATCAGAATTTGTTCTTTCACATTCATCACTGCCGCTGTCGTCGCTCAGTCGATCAACACGTCTCCGGGCAATTCATCGACTGCGCATATGACGCCCTTTCCGGGCGGCAGACATTTGCAGAGGAACACATGGCTCACCAAGATAACGCATTTGCCGACTCCTATAATCCGGACCGGTTGCTCGATACACTGGTTGAAAAGCTGGCGCTGGAAAGCGATGCCGAACTGGCGCGCGAGTTGAAAGTGGCACGCCCGATCCTGGGGATGATTAGACGCCGCGAACTGGGCGTGAGCGCTTCGATGCTGATGTGGATGCATGAAGCCAGCGGCATGGCGGTACGCGATCTGCGCAATCTGCTCGGCGACCGCCGCGGAAGATACCGCCCGCTACGTGCGGGTGACTATGCCGCGATAGTCGGATTACGCAAATAATCCCATGATCATGTGGTGCACATCCAGGCAAGCCGGGTGGCACTTGAGAATACGGGTAAATCCATGAATATCACAGAAGACATGCTGCAGGCAGCGACCAGGAAAGCGGTTGAAGCGGGGCTGCTCCCGCGACGCATGTACGTTGAAGACATCGCCACCAACGCGGAAATCATGCACGACATTCTCGATGCCGCGCTGGAAAGCGCGACCAAGGGCGATAAGGATCTGGCCGACCGCGGCACGCGACCGAGCTGATTCCATCGACAATCTCAACGTATGAGCCCTGGTGCCGGCGCGCCTTCGTTCCTGCTTTGCCGCATTCAGAAGGCGAACATCGAAAGCATGTGCCGCTGCATTGCCTGTGAGCGGGAACAATGCCGGCGCTGGCCTGGCGGCGTGCGAGAATCGTCGCGAAACCAGCGCCGTCAGGGAACCAGCGGCCTTCGGCTTGCCTGTTTTGCCTTGATGTCCTTGATTGCGGCCTGCATTGCCGAGAGCCGGGCCGGTGTCGCGGGATGCAGCGCCGTGTAGGCGTTGAGCATCGAGGGCGGGTACTGGGTGGCGAACCGGCTCCAGAACGCCGGTGCATTGTCGATGTTGTAGCCGGCCCGTGCGAGCATGTACATCGACAGTTTGTCGGCGGCGGCATCGAGGTCCGCCGGGTACGGCAGGATGCCCGCCGTTCCCGCCATCGTGCTCATGTCGGGACGGATCAGCACCAGGTTGTCGATGACGCCGCCTATGGTTGCGCTCATGCGCTGCCGGTTGGCATGCGCCAGGGCGTTATGCGCCATTTCCTTTGCCATCACGTAGGCCAGTTCCTGGTCGGACCGTGCGGCGTTCAGCATGCCGCGCGTAATCAGCACGCGGTATCCATCGCCGTAGGCATTGACATTGTCGGTATTGCCCAGCTCGATGCCGAATGCGCATGCAAATGTCAGCGGCACGGTCAGCGGCAGCTCCGCGCCGTTGCGGCGCACCGTCAGCCTGACGCTGTTGCGCCCCGTCAGCAACGGGCCGAGTATGGCGCCTGCCTGGCGTTCCGCATTCTGGCCTTGTGGCATGGGCTGGTTCTCGATCGCAAGCAGGGTATCGCCGCGCTGCAGGCCGGCTTTTGCCGCGCCGCTCTGCGCCAGCACGCCCATTACCTTCAGTTGTTCGTCCATGCCGAACACTTTCTGCGCCGCGTTGACGAATTCGGACGAATAGGAATACTTGTTCTTTGCGGTGAATCCCAGCAGGTTGCGTGCATTGTTCCTGCAAAGCTCAGGGTTGCGTACCAGCAGCGGGCCTGCCACCTGGTAAAGCCGGTCCTGCTGCGCGACGAGCAAACGCAGGGCTTCTTCCTCGGCGCTGGATACGGGCGGTGGGGGAGCGACGGTGACGCGCGGTTCGGGCAATACGGGATTGTCGGGCGGGAGAGGAACACTGGTGCAGGCCGCCAGCAGCAGGGCCACCGGCAGCACGCCGGCCAGGGGTGTCGCCAGCAGGCGGGTTCGGGATGACGTTGTTGTCCGGCGCATGTGATTCTCCATGAAATCAGTTCAGTGTTTTCCGGTACTGCCGAAGCCGCCGGCACCGCGCTGGCTATCAGTGAATTCCTCCACCACCTGAAAGCCAACCTGCAGGACTGGAACGATGACGAGTTGCGCCAGCCGCTCCATCGGTTGCAGCGTGAATTCCGCTTGTCCCCGGTTCCAGGTCGATACCATCAGTTGTCCCTGGTAATCCGAATCGATCAGTCCGACCAGGTTGCCGAGTACGATGCCGTGCTTGTGGCCCATGCCGCTGCGCGGCAGGATCATGGCGGCATAGCCTGGGTCGCCGATATGGATCGCCAGGCCGGTCGGTACGAGATGGGTGTCGCCGGGTTTGATGACGAGCGGGGCATCGATGCAGGCACGCAGGTCGAGTCCGGCGCTGCCCGGCGTGGCGTAGGCGGGCATCTGTTCCTTCATGCGCGGATCGAGAATCTTGACGGCGATATTTTTCATTGTTGGCAAGGCTAAGGTAAGGCTGCCGACCTGTTCGGCGGCAGGGTTGATCAACAGCGGCAAATGGATAAGTCCGGAGTTACGCGAGACGGCGGGCAATTTCGGCGACGAGGTGACGCGCGAGTGCCTGCTTGTCGGCGCGAGGCAGATGAATCTGGCCCTGTTCGTCGAACAGCACCAGTTCATTGTCATCCTTGCCGAAAGTCTGGTGGCCGATATTCCCTACCAGCAGCGGGATGCCCTTGCGCTGCCGCTTTTCTTCGCCATATCGCAGCAACTGCTCGGACTCGGCCGCGAAACCCACGCAGTAAGGCTTTTTCGGCAAGGCGGCAACCGCGGCCAGGATGTCCGGATTCTGCTCGAACTGCAGTTGCGGCGCGCCGCCGTCGGCAGTCTTCTTCAGTTTCTGTTCGCTGACGTTGGCAACCCGCCAGTCCGCTACCGCCGCCACCGCAACAAAGATGTCCTGGTCAGCCGCATGGGAAAGCACGACATCGTACATTTGCTGGGCGGTGTGGACATTGATCCGGTGCAGACCATAGGGCGCCGCGAGCGCGGTCGGACCGGATACCAGCGTCACCTCGGCGCCGGCTTCGCGCGCGGCGCGGGCAATCGCATAACCCATCTTGCCGGAGGAGAGGTTGGTGATGCCGCGTACCGGGTCGATCGGTTCGAAGGTCGGTCCGGCGGTAACCAGCACGCGCTTGCCGGCCAGCAGTTTGAGGTGCAGCGCGGCGACCACTTCCTCCAGCAGGTATTCCGGTTCCAGCATCCGGCCCATCCCGGTCTCGCCGCAGGCCTGGTCGCCTGCCTCCGGACCGAGGATCTGGATGCCATCTTCCCTGAGCTGGCGGAGATTGCGCTGGGTGGCGGGGTTCTGCCACATTTCGACGTTCATTGCCGGTGCGATCAGCAGGGGCAGCAGCAGGGGACGCGCCACGCACAGGGTGGAAAGCAGATCATCGCATGCGCCATGCGCAAGTTTCGACATGAAGTCGGCCGAGCAGGGGGCAATGACGATGGCATCGACGCCGCGGGTCAGGTCGATATGCGGCATGTTGTTATCGATGCGCGCATCCCACTGGTCGCAGAACACCGGATTGCCGGACAGCGCCTGCATGGTGACCGGGGTGATGAAATGGGCGGCCGACTTGGTCATGACAACCTGCACCGACGCTCCCGCCTTGGTCAGCCTGCGGGTGAGGTCCGCCGCCTTGTAACAGGCAACGCCTCCGGTCAGTCCCAGTACGATCTTTTTACCGGCGAGATCCATTGCACCTCCTGATGTAGAACCGGGCTAGTGTATCCGCAATATCCGCGTTCGCCGGATAGCACGGGTTTGCAATCCTGATGTCGAAGGGGCCTTATTTGCCGACCCGGCGCAGCTCGTCATAGATGAACAAGGCAGCTCCCACGCAGATGGCGCTGTCGGCGACATTGAATGCCGGCCAGTGCCAGGTGCCGACATACACGTCGAGGAAGTCGATGACATAGCCGTACATGGCGCGGTCGATCACGTTGCCGATCGCGCCGCCGAGGATGAGCGCGAGAGCCCAGCAGAACAGGCGCTGGCCGGCATGCTTTTTCAACAGGTAAATGATGAAGATGGCCGCAGCGATGCCGATGGCGGTGAAGAAGTAACGCTGCCAGCCCCCCTGGTCGGCAAGAAAGCTGAACGCGGCACCCTTGTTGTGAACCAGTACCAGGTTGAAGAACGAGGTCACCGGATAGGATTCGCCATACGAGAACAGCCTTGTGATGGTGATCTTGGTGATCTGGTCGAGCAGAATGATGATGGCAGCAATGCCCAGCCAGGGCATGATGCCGGCGCGGTTGTCGGAAAACGTGTTTTTCTTGGCCATATTTGGTTGCTTGTGATTGGTTTTGTGTTCGTGGCATGAACGGGCTTTAGCGGCCCATCCGGCCTTGTTTGCGCGTACCGGAAAGCCCGGCATCCTTTCCTGCTCCTTCCTTGCCTTGCCTGATCCGGCTTAAACAGGAAGGAACAGGGCAGGGATGCGTAAGCGTTCGTCGGTACGCGTCTAGCCTTGCAATAACACGTGTTACGCGAATGTGCGCGCTTCGCCTGCGCCGAACAGGTTCGCGACGCAGCGCCCGCACAGGCCCGCGTGCTCGGCATGCGAACCCACATCGGCACGGTAATGCCAGCAGCGCTCGCATTTCTGGTGCGCCGACGGCGTGACGATGATGGCTTCTTCCGCTTCGTTGGCCACTTGGGTGACCGTCGCCTGCGACGTGATGAACACGAACTTGAGGTCTTCTCCCAGTCCCTTGAGCAACGCGTACTTTTCGCCGCTGGCCCTGATTTCCACTTCCGCCTGCAGCGATGAGCCGATGCCGCCGGCGATCCGCACTTCTTCCAGTTGCTTCATCACCTCGGCGCGCAGCACGCGCAGGGCGTCGAAGCGGTCCACCAGCGGCGCGGCATTCGGCACTTCCGGCAAGGCGTAATAGGTTTGGGTGAAAATGGTTTCATCGCTTTCGGCGTAGGCTTCCTTACTGGCAAATACCGCCCATGCTTCTTCGGCGGTGAAGGACATCATCGGCGCCATCAGCCGCAGCAGCGCCTGGGTGATGTGCCAGATTGCGGTCTGCGCCGAGCGGCGGGCGGTCGAGGTGGCGCCGCAGGTATACAAACGGTCTTTCAGGATGTCGAGATAGAAGCCGCCCAGATCTTCCGAGCAGTACATCTGGATCTTCGCCACCACCGGGTGGAATTCAAACACCTGGTAGTGCTGCAGGATTTCGGCCTGCAGCCCCGTCATGCGGGCGATCGCGTAGCGGTCGATCTCGAACAGGTCGGCCACCGGCATGGCGTCCTTCGCCGGATCGAAATCCGATGTGTTCGCCAGCAGGAAACGCAGTGTGTTGCGGATGCGGCGATAGGCTTCCACCACGCGCTTCAGGATCTCGTCGGAGATCGACAATTCGCCCGAATAGTCAGTCGATGCGACCCACAGACGGAGGATTTCGGCGCCAAGGGTGTCCGACACCTTCTGCGGCGCGACCACGTTGCCCTTGGACTTCGACATCTTCTTGCCTTCACCGTCCACTACGAAACCGTGGGTCAGCAGGGCCTTGTATGGAGCGCGTCCGTCGATCATCGACGCGGTCAGCAGGGACGAGTGGAACCAGCCGCGATGCTGGTCCGAACCTTCCAGGTAGAGATCGGCGGGGAACTGCGACTGGTCCGGGTGCGAGCCGCGCAGGACGGTGTAATGCGTGCTGCCCGAATCGAACCAGACGTCAAGGGTGTCCTTGTTCTTCAGGTACATGTCGGCATCGGCGCCGAGCAGTTCCTTCGGATCGAGCGAATGCCATGCCTCGATGCCGCTCTGCTCGACACGTTTCGCCACCTCTTCCAGCAGCTCCGGCGTGCGCGGATGCAGCTCGCCGGTTTCCTTGTGTACGAAGAAGGCCATCGGCACGCCCCACTGGCGCTGGCGCGACAGTGTCCAGTCAGGCCGGTTGGCGATCATGCCGTGCAACCGTGCCTTGCCCCAGGCGGGGAAGAAATCGGTGGCCTCGATGCCGGCCAGCGCGGTTTCGCGCAGCGTCGGTCCGCCATCGTGGGGAACGCTGTCCATGCCGGCAAACCATTGCGATGTCGCGCGATAGATGATCGGGGTCTTGTGGCGCCAGCAGTGCATATAGCTGTGCGGTTTGAGACCGAAGCCGAACAGTGCGCCGACTTCCTCCAGCTTCCCGCAGATTGGCTTTGAAGCGTCCCAGATGCTCATGCCGCCAAAGAAGGGCAGCCAGGAGGCATACTTGCCGTCGCCCATCACAGGGTTCAGGATTTCATCATCACGCATGCCGTGCGTCTTGCAGGAAATGAAGTCTTCCACGCCGTACGCCGGGGCGGAGTGCACGATGCCGGTACCGGCGTCGAGGGTTACGTACTCGCCGAGATAGACCGGCGAAAAACGGTTGTAGGCCGGGTCGAGGTCGGCGAACGGATGCTTGAAACGGACATGAGCCAGCTTGGCGCCGGTCGTCTCGCCAAGCACGCTTGCTGCAACCTCATGCTTTCCGATGTCTTCAGCACCCGGCTGCTTTTCGCCGATGTCCTTGAGGAAGGCGGAAACCAGTTCGCTCGCGATGATCACATGCTTGCCGCTGTGCTTGCCCGTCTCCAGGCGCAGCAGCAGGTAAGTGAATTCCGGATGAACGTTCAGCGCCTGGTTGGACGGGATGGTCCACGGCGTCGTGGTCCAGATTACCGCATGGATCGGTTCGGCAGGCAGGCTCGCCAGCCCGAACGCGTGGGACAACTTGTCGCGGTCGGCCACCGGAAAGCCGACGTAGATTTCCGGGTCGCGCTTGTCCTGGTATTCGACTTCCGCCTCCGCCAGCGCCGAGCCGCAATCGAAACACCAGTTGACCGGCTTCAGGCCGCGATAGACGTAGCCCTTTTCCAGGATCTCGCCGAGGGCGCGGATCTCGTCGGCCTCGTTCCGGAAATTCATCGTCTTGTACGGATTGTCCCACTCGCCCAGCACGCCGAGGCGGATGAAGTCCTTCTTCTGCCGCTCGATCTGTTCGCTCGCGTAGGCACGCGATTTCGCCAGGACCTCGGCAGTCGGAAGGTTCTTGCCGAACTGCTTCTCGATCTGGATTTCGATCGGCATGCCGTGGCAATCCCAGCCCGGGACATACTGCGCATCGAAGCCGGCCATGTTGCGGGCCTTGACGATCATGTCCTTCAGGATCTTGTTGACCGCATGACCGATATGGATGTCGCCGTTGGCATACGGCGGACCGTCATGCAGGATGAACTTCGGGCGGTTGGCGGAAGCCTTGCGGATCTTTTCGTAGATCTTTTTTTCCTGCCATTCCTTTACCCATTTCGGTTCGCGCTTGGCGAGGTCGCCGCGCATCGGGAAGGCGGTTTCGGTCAGGTTGACCGGATACTTGTTTTTTTGGTCGGACATGATGGCTTCAAGTGAAAAATCGGTTGATCAAACAGGCGCAAACGGAATGTCTGATCATCAAATTCGGTCGGTGGAGGAGGTGGCCGCGGCATCCTGCCGCGCGAAGTAGGCGCGGGCATTGTCGGCGTCGCGTTCGATCGCCGCGGTGAGCGTCGGCAGGTCGACGTACTTTTCTTCGTCGCGCAGTTTCTTCAGGAATTCCACGCGGACCAGTTCGCCATAGCATTCGCGGTCGAAGTCGAATACATAGGTCTCCAGCAGCACCCGCCCGCTGTCTTCGACAGTGGGCCGGACGCCGAAGCTCGCCACGCCCGGCAGCGGCCTGTCTGCGAGGCCGTGCACCTGCACCACGAAAATGCCGGACAGCGCAGGACGCTTGTGTGCCACCGCGAGATTCATCGTCGGGAAGCCGATGGTCCGGCCGAGCTTCTTGCCGTGGATGACATGGCCGGAGACCGAATACGGGTGGCCGAGCAGGGTGGCGGCAAGGTCGAAGTCACTGGCGGCCAGCGCTGCGCGGACGGCCGACGAGGAGATTCGCATGCCGTCGCTGGTGACGGCCGGCAGCGCCTCGACATGAAAACCGTATTGCCTGCCCGCCGCGATCAGCGTCTCCAGGTTGCCGGCCCGCTTGGCGCCGTAACGGAAATCCTCGCCGACCATCAGCCATTTCACGTGCAGGCCCTGCACCAGCACCTTCTCGACGAAATCCTCCGGCGACATGGCGGCGAAATGCGCATTGAAATGCTCGACGATCACCCGGTCGACACACGCATTGGAAAGGGATTGCAGTTTGTCACGTAGGCTGGCGATCCTGGCCGGCGCCTTGGAAAGATCCCCCGCCATGCGGGCGAAAAATTCACGCGGGTGCGGCTCGAAGGTCATCACGGCCGCTTCCACCCCGAGCCGGTCGGCCGCATCCCGGACGCGTGCGAGCAGCGCCTGGTGGCCGCGATGCACGCCATCGAAGTTGCCTATCGTCAGCGCGCAGGGCGCGCGCGAGGCGGCATTGGGAAGTCCGCGGAATACCTTCATGCTGGGGGAATCAGTCTGATCGCAAAACCTTGAATTATAAATGCTTTCCGTTGCTTTTCTCGACTGCAACAGGCGAGCGCGGGGTGCCCGCCCGCCGTCAGCCGCGTTCAGTCAGGGGATTCTGGCGGTAATAGCGGGAAAGCAGGCCAAATACGTCCGGATAAGCTTGCGCCAGCGGTGCCGGATGGACAAAGAATGCTTCGGTTGCAACGGCAAAGAATTCGGCCGGGTTCTGCGCCGCGTAAGGATCGAGCGGCAAGGATGCAAACAGTTCATCGTATCGCTCTGCATGGAACGGGTCGTCAGGATCGAAATCCTCGGGCAGTTCCGCATCGAGGGCTGCAATCCGGGCAACGAAATCGTCAAATGCCGATGAAAACGCAACCTGCCAGTCCCGTTTCTCGATGCCGCGGTGAAAGGACGCCAGAAAGGGTGGACAGCCGTTGGCATCGCCGTCCCCCATGTCGATCTTGTGGGCGAACTCATGGATCACCACGTTGTAACCCGGCATGTCGATGGCATCGGCATCCTCCCACGACAGGACGACTGCGCCACCGGCACCGATCGCCTCGCCGGACACCGGCTCCCGCCATTCATGCACGACGCCGGCTTCATCCACCTCCGCCTGCGGTACGACGAATTCCGCCGGATAAACGATGATCCCGGCCATGTCGTCATAGAGATCCAGCGTCAGGTGCAGCACCGGCAGGCATGCCTGGACGGCGATCATGACGGCAATATCGTCGGTCAGTTCCAGTCCGCCCGCGCCGGTCATTGTCTTTTTGTCCAGCAATTGCTCGCACAGGCGCTTGAGCGCTTCGAGGTCGTTCGGCGGCAGCGAATGCAAAAAAGGCAGGCGCGCGATGCTGGCCTGCCAGAGGGAATCGGGAATCGATGGTTTGCTGCGCGAGAAGAGTTGTTTAATCCATTGCATGGTTTCCATTGTCACGGAAACCACGCCGGATCGGCAACTCCAGTGGACAGGACGGCATGGGCACTACGTCTGGCCGGCCATGAATTCACCGAGGAGAAACCCGAGATCACCCAGCCCGCCATGCGGCGCCTTGCCGTTCGGCGTCAGTTTGTCGACCAGGCCGGGCAGCATTTCGCTGAGTTGATGGGCCGCCTGATTTTGCGGCAAGCCGGTTTCTTCGGCGAGTTGCTGCAGATGGCCGTCGCCCAGCACCATTTCGATCTCCTCGCCGGAGATCGGCATATTCGGTCCCTGACTGATCCAGGATCGCATCACGTTGCCGAGTCCGGCGTTCTGGAAACGTTCGGTCAGCCCGGACAAGCCGCCGGTCTGGCCGTTGTTGGCCAGCAATGAAAGGGCTGCCTGGAGCAGCCTGGTTTGCGTGTTGAACAAATACGGTTGGCCGCCACCGGCCGCGCCGACGGAATGGTCGAGATATCCCATGCATGACTCCTGAACAATGAAAGCTCCACCTTAGAGGAGGTCCGCACGAGGCGGGCGGGAATCAGGATGTTATTTGATCTGTATTCACATTCCGCCCCACAGCGCATTCAATGCGGCAATGGCAGCCAGGCCGGCAGTTTCGGTACGCAGAACGCGCGGCCCGATTGACAAGGGCAACGCTCCGGCGGACATTGCCAGCTCTTCTTCCTGCTCGGTCCATCCGCCTTCCGGTCCGACCAGCAGCGTCACCGCCTGCGGCGGGTGGTGGCGGGCCCAGTCCGACAGCGGTTGCTCGGCGCGCGGCGTCAGCAGGATGCGGTGGTGCAATTCCTTTCGCGCCAGCCAGCTGCTAAAGTTCGCCGGCTCTGCCAGTTGCGCCAGGCGGTTGCGGCCGCTTTGTTCTGCTGCGGCAACGATCACGCCGTGCCAGTGCATCATTTTTTTCTCTGCGCGCTCGGCAGACAGCCGCGTCACGCAACGCTGCGCCGTGAGCGGCTGGATCGCCGCTGCGCCCAGTTCCATTGCCTTTTCGACGATCCAGTCCATCTTCGACCCTTCCGGCAGTCCCTGCGCCAGGGTGATCGAATAGGGTAATTCGGTTTCCCGGGCCGAAAAAGCCTTGATTTCCGCGGTCGCCTGCTTTTTGTCGAGGGCGGTCAGTGTCGCGCTGAATTCGCCGCCTTCGCCGTTGAACAAGGTAATCGTGTCGCCGCACGCCAGGCGCACCACGTGGATGTGGTGGGCAACCGGGTCGGGGAGCCGCACGATGGCGCCGATGGACAGGGGTTGGGGGATATGGAATCGCGGCATGGGCGTGGAAAGTCGGCAGGTCGTGGATAGGCGGGCATGGACAACTGGACAAGGCGGAGCGGGAGAGAAGGCTTTGCCGGGAAGGCAGTAGTGTAACCGCCCGTTTTAAATTTCGCCTTCCTGCCTCTGTTAAAATACGGGGTTTTTCGCCGCCTCGCGATTTCAACCGGCCCAACCGGCTTTATCTCCCGCCATCTATCCTGAATCACAATGACTTCCTCGCTTCCGACTACCAAAATGGCCAATGCAATCCGTGCACTGGCAATGGACGCCGTGCAAAAGGCAAATTCCGGCCACCCAGGCATGCCGATGGGCATGGCGGAGATCGCCGTCGCCCTGTGGACCAGGCATCACCGCCACAATCCGTGTAATCCGAACTGGATCAACCGTGACCGCTTCGTCATTTCCAACGGCCACGGCTCGATGCTGCAATATGCATTGCTGCACCTGAGCGGCTATGACCTGCCGATGGACGAAATCCGGAATTTCCGCCAATTGCATTCGAAGACCCCGGGCCATCCGGAGTTTGAAATCACGGTCGGTGTCGAGACCAGCACTGGCCCGCTCGGGCAGGGCATCACCAATGCGGTCGGCATGGCGCTGGCGGAAAAACTCCTGGCGGCGGAATTCAACCGCCCCGGTTTCGATGTCGTCGACCACTACACCTATGTATTTACCGGCGACGGCTGCCTGATGGAGGGCATCTCCCACGAAGCCTGTTCGCTCGCCGGCACGCTGCGCCTGTCCAAGCTGATCGCGCTCTACGACGACAACGGCATTTCGATCGACGGCAAGGTCGACGGCTGGTTCACCGACGACACGCCGCAACGCTTCGAAGCCTATGGCTGGAATGTCATCCGCAACGTCGACGGCCATGACGTCGCCGCCGTCGATGCGGCAATTGCGCAGGCCAAAAAATCGGACCGCCCGACCTTGATCTGCTGCAAGACGGTGATCGGAAAAGGCGCGCCTAATATGCAGGGGTCGGACAAAGTGCACGGCGCGGCGCTGGGCGACAAGGAAATCGCCGCGACCAGGGATGCGATCGGTTGGCCGCACGCGCCGTTCGAGATTCCGGCCGATGTCTATGAGGCCTGGGATGCGAAGGCGGCAGGGCAGGCGGTGGAAGGGGAATGGAATACCTTGTTCAAGGCATATGACGAGCGTTACCCGGAAATGGCGGGCGAACTGCTGCGCCGGATGAAGGGTGAATTGCCGGGCAATTTCGCCGGCGCGGTCGATGCCTATATCGCGGCCTGCATTGAGAAGAAGGAAACGATCGCCACCCGCAAGGCAAGCCAGAATGCGATCCAGGCGATGGCGCCGGTACTGCCGGAATTCCTCGGCGGCTCGGCCGACCTCACCGGTTCGAACCTGACCAACTGGAAGGAGTGCGTCGCAGTACGCTCCAATCAGCCGGGTAACCACATCAATTATGGTGTGCGCGAGTTCGGCATGGCGGCGATCATGAACGGCATCGCGCTGCATGGCGGTTACATTCCTTTCGGTGCCACCTTCCTGACCTTCTCGGATTACAGCCGCAACGCGATCCGGATGGCGGCGTTGATGAAAATCCGCTCCATCTTCGTATTCACGCATGATTCGATCGGCCTCGGCGAGGATGGTCCGACGCACCAGGCGGTAGAGCATATCTCCAGCCTGCGGCTGATTCCGCGGCTGGATAACTGGCGTCCCTGCGACACGGTGGAATCGGCAGTTGCATGGCGCCATGCGGTCGAGCGCAGGAATGGCCCTTCGACGCTGATCTTCTCGCGCCAGAATCTGCCGTTCATGGAGCGCAGCGCGGAACAGGTCGCGGCGATCGCCAGAGGCGGTTATGTATTGAAGGATGCGGCGGATGCGAAGGCCGTGCTGATCGCGACCGGTTCCGAAATCGAGCTGGCAATGAAAGCGGCCGATGAACTTGGCAAGCAGGGCGTACCGGTACGGGTTGTGTCGATGCCTTGTACCGACGTGTTCGACCGCCAGGATGCAGCCTACAAGGCAAGCGTGCTGCCGAAAGGCCTGCCGCGCGTGGCCGTGGAGGCCGGCGTGACGGACTTCTGGTACAAGTATGTCGGTCTCGAAGGCAAGGTCATCGGCATCGACACGTTCGGCGAGTCGGCGCCGGCTGGCGTGCTGTTCAAGCATTTTGGCTTCACGACGGAGAACGTCGTGGCCGCTGTGAAATCGGTTATTGCATAAATTCGCATGTACGGCGCCTCCCCTTCGACGGAGGGGCCGGGTGCGAGGCGGGTCCGCGGTTCCATCAGCGCGGCCTGTCCCGCCCCAATCCTGCCCTCGACGGGCAGGGCGGAATGATTACTTTTACTTTTCATTCAGGAGAGAACCATGACCATTCGCGTCGCAATCAACGGTTACGGCCGTATCGGCCGCAACATCCTTCGTGCCCACTATGAAGGCGGCAAGAAAAACGACATCCAGATCGTTGCGATCAACGATCTCGGCGATGCCAAATCGAATGCCCACCTGACCCGCTACGACACCGCCCATGGCAAGTTTCCCGGCACGGTCGAAGTCGACGGCGAGTTCATGATCGTCAACGGCGACAAGATCAAGGTATTCGCGCAGCGCAATCCCGCCGAAATTCCATGGGGCGAGCTGAATGTCGACGTCGTGATGGAATGCACCGGCTTCTTCACCACCAAGGAAAAGGCATCGGCCCACCTGAAAGGCGGCGCCAAGAAGGTCATCATCTCGGCACCGGGCGGCAAGGATGTGGATGCAACTGTTGTGTTCGGCGTGAACCAGAACGTGCTGAAGGCAAGCGACACCGTGATTTCCAACGCGTCCTGCACCACCAACTGCCTGGCGCCGCTGGTCAAGCCGCTGCACGACAAGATCGGCGTGGTCAATGGTTTGATGACGACCGTGCATGCCTACACCAACGACCAGGTGCTGACCGACGTGATGCATGAAGACCTGCGCCGTGCACGTTCCGCGACCCAGTCCATGATCCCGACCAAGACCGGCGCCGCTGCCGCGGTCGGCCTCGTACTGCCGGAGTTGAACGGCAAGCTGGACGGCTTCGCGATCCGTGTGCCGACCATCAACGTGTCCATCGTCGACCTGTCCTTCGTTGCCGCGCGTGACACGACCGTCGATGAAGTCAACGCGATCATGAAGGATGCGTCCGCCGGTGCACTGAAAGGCATCCTGACGTACAACACCGATCCGCTGGTTTCCGTGGACTTCAACCACAACCCGGCATCGAGCAATTTCGATGCGACGCTGACCAAGGTCTCCGGCCGCCTGGTGAAGGTATCCTCCTGGTACGACAATGAGTGGGGCTTCTCCAACCGCATGCTCGACACGACAGTCGCATTGATGTCAGCCAAGTGATCCGGCGTCGAGTTGTTCTATCTTGACAACTCACCATGCAAGAAAAAACGCCCCACCTGCTGGGGCGTTTTGCTGCCTTCGTGCCGCCTAGCGAGTCACAACCGGTGCGATGGCGAGCTTTGAATCCGGTATCCGGTGCCTGCATTTGCGCAAGTGTTGGCGCATGTGCACCGCAGCAGGACGATGAATCAAGTGGACATTTCTGATTAGCACATCAACTGCCAATGCAATGCATTCGAAAATAAGAAAACTGATTGCCGACAGCAGGGGTTTTTTGTTCTTCCTGGTACTCATGCTGGTGGTGCGCAGTTCGGTCGCCGACTGGTACGGCGTGCCGACCGCATCCATGTATCCCACGCTGCTGATCGGCGACCGCATCGTCGCCGACCGCCTTGCCTATGACGTCAAGCTGCCGTTCACCGACGTGATCGTCAAGCGCATCGCCGACCCAAAGCGCGGCGACATCGTGACGTTCACATCGCCGGAAGACGGCATACGGCTGGTCAAGCGGGTAGTCGGGCTGCCGGGGGACGTGGTCGAACTGAAGGGTGAAGCATTGATCATCAATGGCGTTCGGGCCGACTATGGCCCGGCTGGAGCGGAAGTGGCCATGCACCTGATGCCCGATTACGACGGCAGGCAACTGGTGCTGAATGAAGAGATTCTCGGCGATCGCTGGCCCATCATTCTCACGCCGGACCGGCAGGGAATCCGCACATATGGTCCGGTCGTCGTTCCCGATGATTCCTACATGATGCTGGGCGACAATCGGGATAACAGCAAGGATTCCCGCTACATCGGGTTCATCAAGCGGGAACTGCTGACCGGGCAGGTCACGCGCATTGCCTTTTCCCTGGATACCGAAAGATTCTATAAGCCAAGGATAGAGCGCTTCGGTGCATCTCTCGATTAAGGCATCGGTTAAAAATCCGAGCAAGCTAAAAGGCGTGGAGTTTCGGTATCTTAGGATCAGCATGCTCATGTCCCAAAAGTCGTTTGGCAAAGTGATGGGCTTTTCCGAGCAAGCAGTAGCGAAGTGGGAGAGAACTGGCAAAGTCCCAAAGGCTGCCGATGCTCCCATGCGTTTTATGTATGCAGGCAAAACAGATGGGAATTAAAAAATCAGCACAATGAATGATTGATGCGCTGAACTTTATAGATCGCATAGCAAACACGAAAATTGTCATCCCCGAGTTGCGCAGAAAAAAAGGGAATTTACAGTACAAGACTGACGACGATGATGAAAGCTATGCATTAGCCGCTCAATAGCGCTTTTCAGGCCCACGCTCTACCGTGGGCTTTTTATTTCCTCTTAAGGCAACGCTGAACAAGTAAACGAGATTGCTTATCGAGCGTTATAGATGCT
>NZ_DAIUCO010000094.1:0-17521 GCF_036846085.1 Noviherbaspirillum sp.
TTCGGGAAGGGCTTGCTGAATTGTGCGGTTCGTCAGTAGTCCGCAAGACTTGCTGCAGGCTGCTGCACAGTGCCTCCAGGCGGGCATCGGTTCCCATTGAAACCGGCTCGCCCCAGTAACATGCCAACTCTTGGTCAGTGAAGTAGATTCGGATGACGTGTTCAGAAACAGTAATGTCCAGCAGATGGGGGCCTTTATGGTTCATGCCTTCGCCATGGTTCCAGACAAACTTCTCAATATTCAATGCCAAGCGGCGGGAGATAGCCGTTAACCTGCCTTCAATCGCTGCCGCTGCCACAGCGCGCTGTGAAGCATCGAAATATACTGTTTGCATCATACCCTTCACCATCGAAAAGAACGGCCAGCGCCTTGTCAGCCGAGCGTGGTAAGAGTCATTCTGAAAGGCATGGTTGCGTTGTATCGGGATGAGTTTTTGCGCAATCGCAAATCTTTATGTCAGCTACCTGACGGAAGTACGAATGGTGTTGTGGTCGGCACTTGTGTGAATCCGGAGGCCAATATCAATATGTGTAGATTTGCCGGATGAGCGATCGAATGTTTAGTATTACTCACAGGCTCAGCTCAACGCCGTAGCGCGAACGTCAAGCGAGCGGCCAGGGAAAACCTTACATTACCAAACACTGGCTCAACGATTCAGTCACCTTGTTGCGTCGACCGGTTGAATCCAAGACCAATTGCTGTCGATCACCAAACTTATCAAAACCGATGAGCGTTTTGGACCACACAGGCTTCTCGAAACGCGAAAAATCGGCCCTGCCTGGCACGCAGTCCATCATGTTGAACTCGCGAAATATCTGATGGCGCGATGGCGGCGTCGTAACAGCGCACGCCGCGTCTGCGAGCCGACACGGTTACCGAGCATACCAATTGAATTGCGTACTACGCTGTGGCGGGCAGGGGCTGCCTTTGCGACGACGCCAACGAACCACGCGCCAGATAAGCATCGTCGAGTCCGTAGCTTCTTACCTTTGGGTGATGCAGAAAGAATTCCCAGAAGTCGTCATCGGTGCGGAAAGACTCGAAACTGTAGATTCGATCCAGCTTGCGCAGCGTGTCCGTCAAGTACATTGGCGTCGCATACTGACGAACGATCGGATTGAGGTTGTAATGATTTTGCTGTGCCTTCGCGATAAGCCACAGCAGGGGGCGCCACCAGGAATACGATACGTCGCAACGCGCGACGATATTGCCGGCATTGCTCCGGCCGACAAGCATGGTGAAGAAATTGATCAGTTCATCGAGCTTGTAGCGATTGCGCTGCTCCTGCCGTACGAATTCCTCGAAGTTATCGCAATACGACACGCGCGACACCTTTTCCCATGCGCCCGGAGGAAGCGGCAGCTGGCCCGCGACGAAAAACCGTGTTGCGACGAACTCGCAGTAATCCCGGCTGGCGACGCAGGCAATCAGGACGCTCATGGACGAGTCTTTGACCGTCTGAAAATAGTCGCTGCAGTAGGTCTGAAACATTTCGAGCACGGCCCTTTCATCAGCACTGCGCGCCAGCTCGACGTTTGCCCGCGCCATCGCTTCGTTGGCTTCGGCCGTCTTCTTCAGCTCATCCTTCGTCTCGTTCAGTTCCGTAATTTGCAGCCAGATCGTGAAGATCACGCCACCAAACGCGCACCCTGCAAACAGCGCGTTGATGCCGCTGAAAGCATCGGCGAACGGCTGTGGAGTGTACTGCTTTGCCTCCGGCAGCATGCCGAAGTAAATGGCGAGGATCCAGATGCCAAATACAATCATCCCGATTGAAGTGGTCACCACCAATGTGATCAGTTTTTTCTTTGCCGCTTGCATGTCTTGCTTGCCCCTCCAGAATTATCGTACGACTGTCGTTATTGACAGCGATAATTCTAGACTGGAAAGCAAGTTCCAAGCGCTCAATATCGAGCACATCCAAGCCTGTCGAAATCGGCCGGCAGCATTAAAACGTCGCACTTCGGGCACTTCCGACGGTTCTGGTGCGTCGACTTCCCGAAGCGGTCGAAGACATGCAGGCAATGCAGAGGCTTGACCAGACCGACGAGAAGTCGATAAGCGGTGTGGTCATCCACATCGATAGAAACCCTCCGCATCCACCTGCACTCGCCCGCTGGAGAGTAGTTCGGCCAAATGCCGTGAAATCGTGCGAGTCTCGGCGTCCGTCACCCAGGCAGCCGTGAAACCTTGCGGATACAACAACCGCCGCTCGACCATTTGTTCCAATGTCTTCGGCGATTCGCCGAGCCATGTCAGTATCCGCTGCTCGCGCTCATCGAGCTTGGCCGCGAATGCCGCAAGGTCACGCAAGAACTGATTTCTGTCCGTATAGACGCCTCGATGGTGGGACGTGACCCAAACCTTTGCCGGAATATCCGGTAGGCGCTGCAAGCTCCGACGAAAGTCGCCCAGGTTTGAACAGGCATCACCGTAATACGGTCCGAACCCGGTCAGGTCGATGTCGCCGGTGAAGGCGACGCCTTCCGGCTCGACCAGCAGAACGGAGTGGCCCGCAGTATGACCAGGCAAATGGAACGCACGGACCGTCGACTGGCCCAGATTCCAGGTCATACCGTCTTCGTAACTCAGTGCGTCCGGGCGTGGCGCATAGAAGAATTCGCGCTGAAACTTGCTCAAGGTCCGGGCAATGACCGCCTCGTCCGTCATGCCGAAGGCAGCCACCATGCCGCTCCAGCTGCGGGCCGCCTCCACATCGCCTTCGTGTACGAACACAGATGCATCCGGAAGCCGGTGCAAACCGGCCATGTGGTCCTCGTGTACGTGACCCATGACGACCAGGTCCGTCGCGTCGAACTCGGGACCAATGTAGTTCGAGACGATCGGGGTGTCGAACGCCGCACGCGTGTCGGTGCCTCGAATGAGCACTTGGTTTCCATTAGGATACTTTCCGCTCTTCTCGCCCATGAAGACCGAGACACGGCCAAAGTCGAGGCGCTGGATTGGGGCCGATGAACCGGCATGACTTGCAGGGACAATCACGTTATAAATCCTTCCGTATCTAAACTTCTCGTTGGAAGGCATGCTATCAGCGTTCAGGCCGCGCTGCTTAGCTTGGCTTGGCCTGGCTTGGCAGGATGGACGAGCAGCGCTTGATGACTAATCCAGACCGGCACATTGGCGACGCTTCTTATGACTGTGCTCCATGTTCTGCGGTGCAACTTTGCCCTTTGTGAACCTCCCCTTAATAAGAAGTGAATTGCGGGAAAAGGGCGATGAACCTATCTTCAATGCACGCAGACAGTGCGCCATCATAATCATGAATCGATGCGTTCAGGTTTCAACCGAATCGAACCGGATTTCATACAAGGAGACAATGGCATGGCAAAGAGCAAACTGAGTGGCTTTATTCTGGGTCTGGGCGCAGTGCTGGTCTCTTCAGCCGCCGTTGTTCCACTCGCCGCCCACGCCCAGTCGGGACAACCGGTGAAATTGCTGGTCGGCTATGCCGCCGGTGGCCCGGTCGATACCGCGGCACGGCAGTTCGCCGTGGCCTTCTCCAAGGCCCTGGACATGAACGTGATCGTGGAAAACAGGCCGGGTGTTTCGGGCGCGCTGGCCGGGGCCGCCGTCTCCAAGTCCGAAGCGGACGCGCAGATGCTTTATTTCGCGGCCAGTCCGACCCTCACCATTACGCCTCACGTCGTGCGCAGCATGCCATTCGATCCGCAGAAAGGCCTGACGCCGGTTGCACCGATTCTCAGTTACGCCAATGTGCTGGTGGTCAACAAGGACCAGCCGTTCAAGACGATTCCCGAACTCATTACCTACGCCAGGGCCAATCCCGGCAAGGTCACCTTCGGCTCGGCAGGCATGGGCGCATCCAACCATCTGAGCGGCGAATTGCTGGCGCAGCGCACCGGCACGCAGCTTGTCCACATACCGTATAAAGGCAATGCGCCGGCGATGACGGATGTCATCTCGGGCCAGATTTCGATGATGTTCGACATCATCGGGACCGCACGCAACTACATCAGCGCAGGCCGCGTGAACGTGCTGGCGGTGACCTCGCCGGGACGCAATGCATCGCTGCCGAATGTGCCGTCGATGCAGGAAGCAGGCATCGCCGGCTACGACGTCCAGGGATGGTATGCGCTGTATGCGCCGCCGGGATTGCCGGCGGACCGCCTCGCCCGCTATCAGGATGCGACGCGCAAGGCGCTGGCCAGCGAAGAGCTGAAACAGAAGCTGATTGAACAGGGTTACGACCTCTGGTCGGGCACGGCGCAGGACGTCAGCGACCGCGTCCGCAACGAGCTTGCACTGTGGGCCACGGTCACCAAGGGAATGAAATTCGAATGACGATACAGCGGCCCCTCCGTCTGCACGACCTGTTCGACAGGCAGTTGTCCATCGATGCGGAACGCATCTTTCTCTACACGGCGGAAGGCAACGTCAGCTACGGCCAGCTGGCCCGGATGTCATCCCTGCTGGAAGCCGAACTGCGTGAAGCCGGCGTGGTGCCCGATGACCGCGTGATGGCGGTCGCGGAAAACTGCCCGGAACACGTGGCGCTGATCATGGCCTGCAGCCGCATCGGCGCCTGGTCATGCGGCGTGAACGCGCGCATGTCGGCAGGCGAAATTCATTCCTTCCTCGACAAGGCCGATCCGCGGCTCGTCTATTTCACGCATGCCGTATCCGACGCCGCGGCAGCACATGCCGATGCAGGCAACGCCGTGCCTTCGGTACTGCCGGGCATCAGTCACAGCATGCCGCGGTCCGGGGCAACAGCCGAAACGAGCGCGCTGGCGGGACAGATCGCGGCGATTATCTTCACCTCCGGGACGACCGGCGCCTCCAAGGGAGTGATGGTTTCCCATGCCGGGCTGACCCACTTCGGCAAGGTGTCGGCCGAGTCACGCCGGCTCGGCCCCGACGACCGCTCCTATGCCTATCTGCCGATGACGCATATCTTCGGGCTCGGGACGGTGCTGTCCGCCTCGCTGTACGCCGGCTCTTCCCTGATCATGCGCAGCCGCTTCGATCCGGCAGATGTATTCGCTGCGCTGGAACATGAAGGCGTTACGAACCTGCAAGGCCCCCCGGCGATGTTTTCACGCCTGGTCGCCTGGCTGCAGGCACAGGGCATCGACCGCCCGGCCTGCGCTTCCCTGCGCTACCTGTACACCGGGGCCGCGCCGCTGGACATGACGCTCAAGCGCGACATCGAGCGGCGTTTCGGCCAGCCGCTGCATCATGGTTACGGATTGTCGGAATATGCGGGCTCGGTCTGCCTGGTGCCCATGGGCCAACGGCGCGACGACACGGCGGCCGGCTTCGAAGTCGACGGTGGCGAGGTCCGCATCGTCGGCGAGGATGGCACTGTTCCTCCGCAGGGTGAGCGCGGCGAGATCTGGATTCGCGGCATCGGGCTGATGCCGGGGTATTTCCGCGACCCCGACGCGACAGCGGCGGTGATGCGGCCCGGCGGCTGGTACGCCAGCGGCGATATCGGCTTTATCGGACCGGACGGCGCGCTGCATGTCGTCGGCCGCCTGAAGGAAATGATCATCCGCTCCGGCTTCAATGTCTATCCGGGCGAGGTCGAGGCGGTGCTGCATGATTTCCCGGGAATTCAACGTGCCGCCGTGGTCGGCCGCAAGGAGCGCGACGGCAATGAGGAGGTCCTGGCGTTCGTTGAGACCATCAACGGCGCGCCGATCGATCTATCGGCCCTCGATCGCCATCTGAGCAACAGGCTGGCACCTTACAAGCGCCCGTCGCGCGTCGTCCGGCTCGATGCCCTGCCGATGACACTCAGCGGCAAGGTGCTCAAGCGCGTTCTGCTTGAAAATTACGCCGTGGAAGACTGAGCCGGTCGATATAAACCCGGCTTTTTCTGTCCCGGGCGCCGCGATCGCGTTTAACCCTCGCTGGTATCTCCCGGACACTGCTGAATTCGTGAGCAGGAAACCGCCAACCCTTCATCAATAAAGCCGGGAACACGCTGCGCATGCTCCCGGCCCGCTTTCGTTTGCTTCCTGTCAGTTCAGCTTGATATTCAATTGCTGGACGGTACGCTTCTCGCGCTCATACTGCTCGAACGCAAACTTGGTGAACTCCTCCGAACTCAGATAGACCTCTTCCAGATCGATCGTCTCCATTGCCTTGATGTAAGCCGGGTCGCGCATCGCCTTCTTGAACGCGTCATGGAGCGCCTTCACCACCTTGGGATCCATGCCTTTCGGACCGACGATGCCGACCTGGGAGCTGGCGGTGATGTCGTATCCCAGTTCCTTCAGTGTGGGAACGTCCTTGAAGCGCGGGAAACGGTTCTCACCGACGATGGCCAGCGGGCGGATCTTGCCGGTCGCGGCATGCTGGCCCCAGCCCGGATCGAGAATGGCGTCCACTTCGCCGCCCATCAGCGCCAGCATCTCTTCCGCGCCGCCCTTGTAGGGCACGAAGGTCATCTGCGTACCGACGGCGCGCGCCAGTTTTTCCATCGCGATATGCCCGGAGGACCCGACGCCGACGGCGCCGACGGTCACCTTGCCGGGATTGGCCTTGGCATAAGCAAGGAATTCTTCCAGGTTCTTCCACTTGGCGTCGTTGCGGACCACCAGGCCGTAGCGGTAGTTGGTCAGGCCGATAATGTAGGTAAAGTCCTTGAGAGGATCGTAAGGCGTTTTCTGCAGGTGCGGCATGCGGAAGATGTTGGATGCCACCATGGAGACCGTGTGGCCGTCGGGTGTGGACGACTGCGACATCACCTGCGCCGCCAGGGTTGCCCCGGCACCCGGCTTATTGATTGGAATGACCTGCTGGCCGAGCTCCTTGCCGGCGGCAGCCATCAGCACGCGCAGCGACGCATCGGTCGGTCCGCCCGGCGGAAACGGCACCCAGAACTCGATCTGCCTGGTGGGGAACTGGCCGGAGGCGAACGCCGCCGGCACCATTGTCATCATCGCAACCGCAGCTACCGCGGCGCGCAGCATCGCTTTCGCGCGAAAAAACCATTGATCGCAAGTTGTCTCTCTCATCTTCATCTCCTAGGGTTGTACTACATGTTTCTTGGATGGGAATGCCTGTACTGTCTCCTGCACATCTCGTGTTGAAAACCTATGCCGGCTTGTTCTCCGCCGCTGAAAAACGGTCGCGAAGTTCCCGCTTGAGCACCTTGCCGATGGCGCTGCGCGGGAGTGCCTCGACGAGTTCCACGGCTGCCAGCCGCTGCATCTTGCCGAGGCGTTCATTCGCCCATGCCATGACGGCCGCCGCCTCCGGCCTGGCGCCGGTACGCGAAACAACGAAGGCGACCGGTGTTTCGCCCCAGCGCTCCGAAGGCACGCCGACGACGGACACGTCTTCGAGATCGGGATGCCCGCGCAGCACGGCTTCCAGATCGCTTGGATAGAGGTTGAAACCGCCGGAGATGATCATGTCCTTCTTGCGGTCGAGCAAGGTGAGGAACCCGTCGCCGTCGAAGCGGCCGATATCGCCGGTGCGGATGAAGCGCCGGCCGTCGGTGTCATGCCACTCCGCCTCGGCGGTTTTCGCCGGCTGCTTGTGATAGCCGGTCATCATTCCGCGCGAGCGACCGACGATTTCGCCGGTACCGCCGGCCGGCACTTCCTGTCCCTTCTCATCGATCAGCCGGAATTCGCTGCCCGGGGTCGGCACACCGACGGTATGGAGCTTGTCGCGATGCAGATGCGCGAACAGCTGGCAACTGCCGCCCCCTTCCGTCATGCCGTACAGCTCCACGAGGCCGCCCGGCCAGCGCGTGAGCACATCCTCCTTCAGCATCGCGCTGCAGGGAGCGCTGGTGCAGAACTTCATGCGGTAAGCGGACAGATCGAAGCGCTCGAAATCCGGCTGGCCCATGATGCGCTGATACTGCACCGGCACCAGCATGGTGTGCGTCACCCGGTGCCGCTCGGCCAGTTCCAGGTAGGCGCGCGCATCGAACTTCGCCATCAACAGCACCGTCCCGCCCATGCCAAGCGTCGAAAAAAAACTCACCAGCGTCGTGTTGGAGTAGAGCGGTGTCGACAGCAATGTCACCGACTGTGCCGAATATTGCAGCCCCGGCGAGCGCTGCAGTTGCGTCCAGCGCAGCATGAAGGGCTGCACGATGCCTTTCGGCACACCGGTCGTTCCTGATGAGTAGATGATGTTGTAAGCGGTCTCGGGCCGGATATCCGCGGCGGATGGCGTGGATCCGGGCGCGCTCAGCCATGTGGCGAATGGCCTGCCGTCCCCTTCGCCGTCGAGGGCCACCCGCGCCACCGGAATTTGCGCCAGGACCGGCCCCAGTGCGGCGTATCCCGACGCGTCCAGAAACAGAATGCAGGCGTCCGAGTCCCCGATCATCCCCGCCAGCGCCGCTGCACCGCTCGAAGGCGGCAGCGGTGCGACCGCCACGCCGGCGCGCAGGCATCCGAGGTAAAGCAGCGCATATTCAATCGATGTATCGGCGCAAAAGGCGACGGTATCGCCGATGCGCAGTCCATCGCGCTGCAGGGAAGCGGCCACCCTGTCCATCATCCTGTCCAGGTCGCCATAGTTGACCGTCTCCGCTCCGAGGATCAATGCCGGATGCCCGGGACGGTACGCTGCATGTATCCGGATCAGGTCCGGAAGGGTTGCAAAGTCCTGCGCCAGCAGGTCGGTGACCGCGGTCTGGTGATTCGTCATATCTCGTCCGCCTGAAAGGTTGTGAAGATTGCCGGCATGGCGTTATGCGGGCTGCATGCGGCCAGCTTGTGCACCGGGCTTCCGGCGGTATTTGAAGCTGCCGATCGCCTTGGCGACGAGCTTGCCGGCGTCATCGTGGATCTCGCCCTCGCAAAAGCAAACCGTCGATCCGCCGCCTGTGGCGTGGCCGCGCACATGCAGGCGTCCGGCGCCGGGGCCGATGAAATTGATGGACATGTCGAGGGTGACGATGCCCGTCGTGAAATTGTTCTTGGACAGCGCGGCGCTGGCGAGTGCAACGTCGAACAGAGTCATGATGACGCCGCCATGGGCGACGCCGTAGACGTTCATGAGTTCCGGATTCTCCCTTTGAACGAAGTAGGCATGACCGCCGGCGGACTCGACCAGCTCCAGTCCAAACATCTTGAGGAAAGGATTCCGGTTGACGGGATCGTGCAGCACTTCGAGGGTATTGCTGTCGACAATGTTGTTCATGCTTGACTCATTTCTCATGTTGTTGCGCGCCGGCGCGGGGTGCGCGGGCTTGGCGGCGCATTCGGCGAGTGCATCGTTTTGCGTCCTGTGCGGACGGCATCGCGGCAGGGCATCACAGGCCGCGCGCGACGATTTCCTTCATGATTTCATTGCTGCCGCCGTAGATCCTTCCCACGCGCGCATCGATCCATGCCCCGCCGATGTCGTACTCGGACATGAATCCGTAGCCGCCATGCAGTTGCAGGAATTCATCCAGCAGCCTGTTCTGCATTTCCGATCCGTTGAGCTTGGCCATCGCTGCGCGTTCCGGGCCCAGCTCCTTGCGCAGATGCCTCGCCAGGCAGTCGTCGACGAAGGTCCGCAGCATGGTCAGCTGCGCCTTGGCCTCGGCCAGCTTGAAGCGCGTGTTCTGATAGTCGAACACCGCCTGCCCGAATGCCTTCCGGCCCCGGGTGTAATCGATGGTCCGTTCGAGAAAGGCTTCGATCGATGCCGCCGCGCGCACCGCGATGATCAGCCGTTCCTGGGCCAGCTCATGCATCAGGTATCTGAAGCCCTGCCCTTCTTCGCCGAGCAGGTTGCCGACCGGCACGCGCGCATTCTCGAAGAACAGCTCGGCGGTATCCTGTCCCCGCAAGCCGATTTTCTTCAGCCGCTTGCCGCGTGTGAAGCCTGGTGTGCCTTCTTCGACGCAGAGGAGTGAAATGCCCTTGGCGCCACGCTCCGGATCGGTCTTGGCGACGACGATGACAATGCCGGCGTTGTGGCCATTGGAAATGAATGTCTTCTGGCCGTTCAGCACGAAATGTCCGCCGTCGCGTTGCGCGACGGTGCGTACCGCCTTGACATCGCTGCCCGCGCCCGGCTCCGTCATGGCGATGGCGCCGATCATTTCTCCCCGCGCCATCTTCGGCAACCAGCGATCCTTCTGTTCCGCGGTACCGTAGGCATGCAGATAGGGAGAGACAATTTCGGAATGCACGCTGAAGCCGAGGGCACTGGCATTGACGCGGGCGAGCTCCTCGATCACCACCGCCGAGTGACCGAAATCGCCGCCCTGTCCGTAGGGCTCCGGCAGCATGCAATTGAGCAGACCTTCCTCGCCCGCCCTGCGCCACAGGGACGCGGGAACGATGCCCTGCTCTTCCCAGTCCGCATGGAAAGGTTTGATCTCGCGCTCCACGAAGCGCCGGACCTGCACCCGGAACTGCTCATGATCGTCGCGGAACACCGGCCGGGTCATGTCGTCCATCGTTCGCGCCCTGTCCATTGCCATGTCCTTTCCGGTTTCACTTGCGACGTCGCGTCGCGATTCAATTTTCCAGGCGGATGTTGGCCTGCCTGACTGCACGGGAAAAGGTCTCCCCGTCGGCCTTCATCGCCGCGCCCAGCTCCTCCGGCGTGCCGCCCACCGGCGTCATGCCGAGTTCCTCGATGCGCGCCGCGTTCTCCGGGATGCGCAGCACGGCGGCGGCGCCCTCCGACAGCTTTTTGACAATGTCCTTCGGCGTATTGGCGGGCGCCATCATCAGGAAGTAGCCGACCAGCTCCATGCCCTTGTAGCCGCGCTCCGCGAAGGTCGGCACGTCGGGCAGGTAGCTCACCCGCTGGGTGCCGCTGACGGCGAGGACGCGTACCTTGCCGCCTTTCGCATGGGAACGCATGGAGCCGGCATCGACGAATGCGGCCGTGATCTGGCCGCCGAGCACGTCATTGACCAGCGGCGCCGCGCCCTTGTAGGGAACATGCACCAGATCGAGGCCGGCCTGGCGGTTCAGCGTTTCTCCGGCGACGTGGGAAGTGGAACCCTGTCCGTAGGAGCCGTAGCTGAATTTCCTGGGGTTCTTGCGCGCCAGTTCGACGAACTCTTCCAGCGTGCTGGCCGGCACCGACGCGGGCACCACCAGCAGGTTCGGCGTCCTCGTCAGCATGGAGACGGGCACCAGGTCCTTGTTGACGTCGTAAGGGATATTCGAATACAGGTACGGCGCGTAGACGATGGTCGAGATGGTAAGCAGGACGTTGTAGCCATCGGGCGCGGCCTTGGCAACCTGGGCGTTGCCGATCCATCCGTTGGCGCCGGGCTTGTTCTCGACGATCACCGGCTGCTTCCAGGTATCGGTGAACTTCTGCCCGATCATCCGCGCCAGCATGTCGGTGCCGCCGCCCGCCGGGTAAGGCACGACGATCTTCATCTGCCTGCTCGGGAATGCCGATGCCGGTTCCGCCTGCGCGGTCGCCGTTGCCGGCGCCATTGCAAGTACCGCCGCTGCTGTTGCTGTCGCCATGCCTGCTGCAAGGCGGGTCGTCCATTGTCCTGCTGTGTTCATGCCTGTCTCCTCGGTGTGGTGAGCGCTATGCAGGGTCGTGAGCGCCATGCGGCGCGGATCGCCGTCCGCTTATGCCGCCAGCACGCTCATTCTCTGCTTCGTCTCCTCGTATTCCTCCTTCATGCGGGCGATCACGTCGGCTGCCGGCTCGACCGCATCGATGTTGCCCACGCCTTGCCCCGCACCCCAGATTTCCTTCCAGGTCTTCGGCTTGTTGTGGCCGGTCTCGAAGTTCATCTTCGATGGATCGGCCGACGGCAGGTTGTCCGGGTCGAGGCCGTTCCTGGCGATGCTGGGCTTGAGGTAATTGCCGGGCACGCCGGTGAAGTACGGCGTATAGACGATGTCGGCGGCAGCCGATCCGATCACCATGCCCTTGTATTCTTCGCTGGCGTTGGCTTCGCGGGTGGCGATGAATCGGGTGCCGATGTAGGCCAGATCGCAGCCCATCGCCTGCGCGGCGTAGATCGCGCTGCCATTGGTGATGGAGCCTGACAGGGCCAGCGTGCCGTTGTAGAACGTGCGGATCTCGTTGACCAGGGCGAAGGGACTCAATGTGCCCGCATGGCCGCCCGCACCCGCGCACACCAGGATCAATCCGTCGACGCCGGCCTCGATGGCTTTCTTCGCATGCCGGACATTGGTCACGTCATGCAGGACGATGCCGCCGTAGCCGTGCACCTTGTCCACCAGCGCGGCGGGCGAGCGCAGCGACGTGATGATGACCGGGACCTTGTGCTCCACGCAGACTTCCATGTCCGCGTCCACCCGGGTGTTCGAGTGGTGCACGATCTGGTTCACCGCGAACGGAGCCACCTTCCTGCCGGGGTTAGCCGCCTGGTAATCGGCCAGTCCGCGCTTGATGCGGGTGATCCATTTGTCGAGCTCTTCCTGCGGTCGCGCGTTGAGCGCCGGGAAGGAGCCGACGATGCCCGCACAGCATTGCGCAATGACGAGGTCGGGATTGGAAATGATGAACAGCGGCGAAGCAATGACCGGCAGGTCGAGTTTTCCGTCCAGGTTCTTCGGCAAAGGCACGATGTCTCCTCTCTTCTGAAGTTTTTGCTACCTTGCGAAAGAGGTTAGCCGCTTGTGCCGCCTGTGCTCAATGGCCGTGTTCTTCAAATTGATTGGCAAAATCTGTCAAACCCGCGCCTGTCCGGCGGCTGCGCAAAACTTGCGCGGATTCGGCTTTGCAATTGCGCCGCGCTTCTCTACCATGGGCGGACACCATGGAACAACCGGAGGAGGGACAGACATGAACGGACCGTTGGCGGGAGTGCGGGTAATCGATTTGTCGGCGGTGGTGTCGGGGCCGATGGCGGCCGGCATGCTGGCGGAACAGGGGGCGGACGTGATCAAGGTGGAACCGCCCGGCGGCGATATGAGCCGGCGCGTCGGCCCCGCCAAGGGCGACATTTCCGCGCTGTTCATGGCGATCAACCGCGGCAAGCGTTCCGTCGTGCTGGACCTGAAACTGGCGCAGGCGCGAGCGGTGCTGGAAGAACTCATCCGGGATGCGGACGTCCTGATCGAGAATTTCCGGCCGGGCACCATGGCGCGCCTCGGGCTCGACTACGAACAGGTGCGCAAATCGAATCCGCGGCTGATCTATCTTTCCATCTCCGGCTTCGGCCAGAGCGGCCCCTATGCCCATGCACGGGTCTACGACTATGTGATCCAGGCGGCTTCCGGCTTCGCCGACGCGCATGCCGGCGCGGAGTCCGGCACCCCGGGTTTGCTTCCTACCTTGCTGTGCGACAAGCTGACCGCGCTCAACGCATCCCAGGCGGTGTGCGCCGCGCTGCATGCCCGCCATGCACGCCACGAAGGCCAGAAGATCGAACTCTCCATGCTCGACGCCAGCATCGCCTTTCTATGGCCGGAGGCCATGTACAACCACGGCTTCCTCGAAGACCCGCCGCCCCGCATGCCGGAATTCGGTGCCAACCAGAAACCATGGAAATGCCGCGACGGATGGTTCACCAGCATGACGCCGCAGAACGATGAATTCGCCGCGCTGTGCCGCGGCTTCGGGCGTCCGGAGCTGGCGCAGGACGCGCGCTTCGCCACCATGGACGGGCGGCGGCAACATTACCAGTCGCTGCGCGACATCCTGGAGCCGATCGCCCTGGAACAGAACGTCGGTGAATTCGTCGACCGCCTGGTGGGTGAAGGCGCGCCGGTGGGCCGGGTCAACGAGAGGGCCAGCCTGGGCGTCGATCCGCAGGTACGCCATAACCGCACCATTTCGCGCTACCCGATGGGCGATGCCGGCATGGTGCAGCTGCCGCGCGCGGCTGCCCTGTTCAGCGAAACGCCCGGTCCCGATAGCCTGCAGGCGCCGCATGCGGGACAGCACAGCCGGGAGTTGTTGCGCGAGCTCGGCAAGGATGCCCAGGAGATCGATACGCTGCTGGAGTCGGGAGCCGTGCGCCAGGCACTTTCCGCCGATGAAGCCGGGCAGTCCTGATGCCATGCATCACCTATGCGCCTTCGGGTGAAATGGCGCGGGCGCATCAACAACGGTGAGCAACGACGAGCAAGGGCGAGCAGCCGCGCCCGATTCCCCGGATGAGTTATCCGGGATATTGAACTGCTGCAATGGCAGTCCGCCACCGCCCGATCCCGGCGGACAACCGGGATCGTCAGATGCAGGCGGGAATCGTTACAATGAGCACACCGACCGGCATCAGGAATCCTCTCCATGGCTATCCACTTCGACCTCACCGACCTGCGCCTGTTTGTCTACATCGCTGAGGAAAACAGCCTGACTCGCGCCTCGGTGCGGGCGCACATGTCGCTGCCGGCGGCCAGCATCCGCATCAAGAACCTGGAAGATTCGATCGGCACGAAGCTGATCAATCGCGATACCCATGGCATCACGTTGCGGCCGCCCGGCCAGGCGTTGCTGAGGCATGCGCGCCTGGTGCTCGCGCAGCTGGAAAACCTGCGCGGCGACATGCAGGAATATGCGCAGGGGATCAAGGGGCACGTCCGCATGTTCGCCAATACCACCGCGACCGCGGAGTTTCTGCCCGCCGTGCTGCGCAGCTTTCTTGTCAGCCATCCGGATGTGAATATCGACCTGCGCGAGCATCTGAGCAATGACGTGGTGCGCGCCATCAGCGAAGGTATCGCCGACATCGGCGTGGCTGCCGGAAGCGTGCGCACCGAAGGCCTGCAGGTCATCCCCTACCGCAAGGACAGGCTGGTGGTCGCCACCGCCTCGAGCCATCCGCTGGCGACCCGCGACGACGTCAACTTCAGCGACACGCTCGAATACGAATACATCGGCCTGTACGAAGGCAGCATCATCCACTCCTTCGTGCAGCAGGCCGCCGGACCGCTGAGCAAGTCGCTCAAGACGCGCATTCAGGTCAGCAACTTCGACTCGGTATGCAGGATGATCGAAGCCAACGTGGGCATCGGCATCCTTCCCGAGTCCGCCGCGCGCCGTCATGCAAAGAGTCTCGACCTGAAAATCCTGCACCTGAACGATGACTGGGCGATGCGCAACTTGATCATCTGCGTGCGCGATCTCGACACCCTGCCGAGCTTCGCCCGTGAACTGGTGGATCTCCTGGTCGCCGATGGCGACGCCTCGCACGGACGCAGTTGAACAGCTGCCCGTTGCGCCCCAGCTACCTGATGTACTTCATCGTCGCCACGCCGGTGGCAACCAGCAGGTCGCCGTCAAGCCATACTTCTCCGCGCGAGAAAAAGATGGACTTGCCCCGGCGCTCGACGATGCCAACCGCCGTCAGCATGTTGCCGACGCCATTGGCGAGAAAATTGGTGGTCAGCGACAGCGTGACCGCGTGCAGTTTCGTGCCGGCGTCGGCGGAATACAGGCCGGAGTACCCGGTCGCCGCGTCGAGCAGGGCGCACAGGGTTCCGCCATGCACGACGCCGCTGCGGTTGAGCATATCCGGCCTGACCGCCAGCGCGAGTTCCACCCGGTCTTCCGACCAGGCGGTGATGCGCACGCCCATGCTCTCCAGCGCGGGGTTGTCCAGCGGGAAGGCGGTGCCGTCCGGGTCGGGGGAAACACGGGCGGCATTGCGGCCGGAAGCCACCGGCATCAGCTGCACTCCTTGATCATGTTGCGGGCGATGACGATCTGCTGGATCTGGGTCGACCCCTCGTAGATGCGGAACAGCCGCACGTCGCGATAGAAGCGCTCGATGCTGTATTCCGCCATGTAGCCGGCGCCGCCGAAAATCTGTACCGCGCGGTCGGCGACGCGGCCGCACATCTCGGTCGCGAACATCTTGCAACAGGACGCTTCGGTGGCGACATTCTCGCCGCGGTCGCGCCGCTGGGCGGCATCGATGACCATGCATTTCGATGCATACATCTCCGCCTTGCTGTCGGCCAGCAGGGCCTGGATCAGCTGGAAGTCGGCGATGCGCTGGCCGAACTGCTTGCGCTCCACCGCGTAGCGCAACGCGTCGTCGAGCATGCGCTCGGCAACGCCCACGGCGATCGCGGCGATGTGGATGCGGCCCTTTTCCAGTACCTTCATCGCGGTCTTGAACCCCTTACCTTCGACGCCGCCGATGATGTTCTTCGCGGGGACGCGGCAGTTCTCGAAGATCACGTCGGCGGTATGCGCGCCGCGGTGACCCATCTTCCTGTCGTACTTGCCGATGGTGATGCCCGGCGTATCCGCTTCGACGATGAAGGCGGAGACGCCGCCGGCGCCCTTGTCCTGCGGATTGGTGCGCGCCATCAAGGTAAAGATGCCCGCATGCGGGGCATTGGTGATGTACCGCTTGGTGCCGTTGACGACGAAATGATCGCCGTCGCGGATGGCGGTGGTGCGCAGCGAGGCGGCATCGGAACCGGCTTCGGGTTCGGTCAGCGCGAACGATGCAATGATCTCGCCGGTCGCGAGGCGCGGCAGGTATTTTTCCTTCTGCTCGGGCGTGCCGTCCATCAGGATGCCCTGCGAGCCGATGCCGACCGTGGTGCCGAACAGCGAACGGAAGGCCGGCGAGGTCTTGCCCATCTCGAACATGACCAGGCTTTCCTCTTCCATCGTCAGGCCGAGGCCGCCGAAGTCCTCCGGGATGGTCAGGCCGAACAGGCCGATCTCCTTCATGTCGCGCACGATATCGTCCGGGATCTCGTCGGTCTCGGCGACGATCTCTTCGGACGGTACCAGCCGCTCGCGGACAAAGCGGCTCACGGTGGCGAGCAGCGTATTCATGGTTTCCTGGTCGCGGATCATATTCTTACCTTCCTGGTTTTCGTTTCAGGTATTCAAAAGATTAAAGTGCGTCTGCTGTGCCGAGGATGGCCGTGGCCTGGCTGGACAGCGTGCCGCCGTTGCCGTGGGCCAGGGCGGTCTTCGCATTGCGCACCTGGCGCTCGCCGGCCTCTCCGCGCAACTGGCGCACCGCCTCGATGATGGTAAAGATACCGTACATCCCGGGATGCACGCAGGACAGGCCGCCGCCGTTGGTATTGACCGGTAGCTTGCCGCCCGGCGCGATGCCGCCGTTTGCCACCAGTCCCGCCGCCTCGCCCTTCTTGCAGAACCCGAGGTCCTCCAGGAACAGCAGGGTATTGATGGTGAAGGCGTCGTACAGTTCGACCAGGTCGATGTCCTTGGCCGACAGCCCCGCCATCTCGTAGGCGGCCTTGCCCGACTGGGTGGCGGCGGTGACCGTCAGGTTTTCCATCGAGGACACCTGGCGGTTCCATACCGCCGTGCCGTTGCCCAGCACGTGGATCGGCTGCTTCGGCAAATCCTTCGCACGGTCGGCGCGCACCAGCACAAAGGCGCCGGCGCCGTCGGTGACCAGGCAGCAGTCACGCACCGACAGGGGATCGGACACCATGCGGGCATCGAGCACCTGCTCGATCGTCAGCGGATCGCGCATGAAGGCTTCCGGATTCAGCCCGGCCCACGCCCGCGCCGCGACAGCCACTTCGGCCAGGTCGCGGCGCGTGGCGCCGAACTCATGCATGTAGCGCGATGCGGCCAATGCGTAGGCCGACAGCGGCAGCATCGGCTCGTAGGG
>NZ_DAIUCO010000095.1:0-17130 GCF_036846085.1 Noviherbaspirillum sp.
GGTATGGTGCATGTAGAAGAATTTTTCGTCCCAATGCGTGACCGCCAGCGACACGTCGAAGCGCTCGAACAACTTCAGCGGCTTTTTGTAGGTCATGGTGTGTTCGGCGACCATCGGCATCCACTTCTTCCGGAGCATCACCTTCAGCAATCCGGTCCGGATGAACAGATCGACCCGGTTCAAGTCGCAAATGGTCAGGTAACGGCCGTTGTTCATGTGGAGATTGACGTCGAGATCATTCGGCATCGTGCGAAGGCCGAGGCGGCTCACCACGGCGGCAAGCGGCAGCTTCTCGCGGAACAGCGACAGCAACAGGACGTACAACAATCGAAAGACGAGGTTCATGCGCGGCTCCCTGTCGACATCGCGTTTCCCGTCATTTCAGATTCATCACGATTTTCGCGGTGAAGACACGCTTTCCGTCCGTGTCGAAAGCATCGACCGGGACCTCGACATCGCCAACCGCATTCCAGTCCACATTCGCACCGTCGGCGACGACGCGCATGTCGGTTTTTGCCTTGGCGAGATATTCCACTGACATGCCCACCGGTATCCACTGGCGTCCGTCGGCGATCGAGACTGTGGTCATGGTGCCGGCGGCGAGTTCGGCGGCGTTGCATAAGGCAATCGCATGAACGGTCCCGATATGGTTGTGCACCGAGCGCTGGTTGGCGAAGGTCACTTCAGCATAGCCGGGCCTGAGCATGGTGAATTGCGGATCGATGGTGCCGAAGTAAGGGGCGAGGTTGACGACCGCCTTGCTGAAATTCTGGTTACCCATGCTCTGGTAAAGGCCGAGGGTCTGGTTCATGGTGCACTTTCCTTGGTTGACTGCGCTGGCGGAGGGTTCATGCGGCTTTACCTTCGGGCGCGGGTTGCGATAAGGTGAGGCTTTACGGATTGCGGGCAACGGCCCCGCTTCCGGTCAACAGAATATTATTCTAGAATTTTATTCTAGTCAAACCCGCGATTGTAATGACGACAGACATCAAGCCGGCCCAGCCACCGGAAAAGAAAAACAGGAAGCAGGAGATTCTCGACGCTGCTTTGGGCTGCTTCATCGAGAACGGCGTGGAAGCAACCACCATTGACATGATCCGCGAGCGCTCCGCCGCCAGCGTGGGCAGCCTGTATCACCACTTCGGCAATAAGGAAAGCATCGCCGCCGCCATCTATGTGGAAGCGCTGCAGAGTTACCACGGCGCTCAGCAGGAATATTTATCGAAGGCCCGCACCGCGGAGGAAGGCGTGAAAGCGATTGTCCATTCCTATATCGATTGGGTGGCCGACAATCCGGACAAGGCACGCTTCGTCCTGTATAACCGCGGCGCCGTCGTCAGGAGCGAAGCCGCGAGGGACCTGGAAGCGCAGACGAAGTCCCATCTGTCGCAGGCGCTGCGCTGGTTTCAGCCCTACCGGGAAAACGGATCCTTGAAGGATGTGCCGCTGGAATGCTATCCGTCGCTAATCACCGGCCCCTCGCATGATTATGCGCGGCTGTGGCTCGCCGGACGGGTCAAAACCCACATCCGCGCGCATCGCGAAGTGTTCGCCGATGCGGCATGGAATGCGCTCAAGCCCTAGTCGGCTTGCTCACCCTGCTTTCAGGTTCAGTTCGGTAATTCCCGGCGCGGCGGGCGGCACCGGGAATTGCGTCAGCGTCATTAGGAAGTGTTCGCACAAGGCGTCGCGTTGCGGCGGCTGGATGACGGTTGCGTGAGTCCCGCCGATATGCACCTTGGTGAGGCGCCTGCATACTTCTTCCCAGCCATGGTCGGCCGGTTCGCCGGGCCAGTGATCGTCGGACAGGAAGAGGACAGTCGGCACATCCAGCGTCGAGGGCGTCCATTGGCGCAATGCCTGGTAGCGCAGCTCCTTCGTCAGTTGCCGCTTGAACCAGAACGAAACCTTGGTCGGCCGCTGCATGAGGCTTCGTTCGACGAAGGACAAAGGCGTAAACATGCGATGCCGGATACATTGCGTCACCGCCAGTTTGCACATGTTCACCGGCAGGCGCATCATCCCGGGCGTCGCGCCTTCGAGCTGGTTGACCGATTCGGCGTGCGCCAGGTCCCAACGGCGCGCATCCAGCAAACCCAGGAATCCGACGTGGCGACCCGACTCGACGAGCCGGCGAGCCACCTCGAATGCCACGATGCCGCCGAATGAATACCCGGCGATGCGGTAGGTGTCGCACTCGGGTTCGGCGCAAATCGTCGAGAACACATAATCCACGATGGCATCAAACTCGCGGCCGTTATTGAGGGTCTGGCGCCATCCGGGGTAGTCCAGCGTCCTGAACCGGACCTTGTTGCCGAATGCGCTCCGGAACCGGACCAGCGCAGGGTCGTCGCTCTGGATCCCTGGCAGCAGGTAGACAAGTGGCGCATCCGGGTCTGCCCCGCGCAGCTTCGTCGCGGAGTTGGTCAGGTAATTGCTGATCGCGGTGGCGAGCTGGCTTGGCGTGACGTCTTCATCCAGCGCATCGAGGGGAAGCTTGAAGCCTAGCTTGTCCTCGATATAGAACCAGAACTCGATGGCCTTCAATGAGTCGGCGCCGGTTTCCGACCATGCCTCCCCGGCCTCGTAGGACTTCGATCCGGCGACCGTGATCCAGGCATGCCTTACCGCATTGGCGATGCGCTTATCCAGCAGCGCGTCGCCGTCATGCCGACCGATGCGCGACGTGACATTGGGCATGCCGTTCTGCGCGACGTTTTGCATGCCGTCTCGCCGTTGCCTTGCCTGCTCACGCGCCGCTTGCCGTACCTGTTCCTCCGCCTCCTGCCGTTGCCTGTCAAGCGCTTCGAGTGCAGCCACATCCGGCTTGAATCCCGCAAGCTGCGGGATGCTGTCGATGATATGGATGACTGCCGGATGCATGTATTGCGGAACGCGCGCATGCAAGGCGTGCTTGAGTTTCTCCTGCAATGCTTCATGCGGCCCATCGTTGTCCGATCCGGCAACCGGCGCAACAAAGGCCGCCAGTCCGCTGACTTCCTCGCCGCGGCGGCGTGCGGTCACGGCGGCATCCGCCACCTCGTTCACGCTGCGCAATGCCGCTTCCACCTCCCCCATGTCGATGCGCAAACCCCTGATCTTGATCTGCCTGTCCTTGCGTCCGATGAGTTCCCACAAGCCGTCCTCGCGAAACTTCACCATATCCCCGGTGTGCAGGATCCGCATCGCAGGGTCCGACGGATCGACGCTGAACGGGCCGGCGGACAGCCGGCCATCCTGCCATTGACCCAGTGCGAGATAGCGGCTGCGCACCACGAGTTCACCCAATTCTCCTTCCGGCACCGGCTGTCCATCCTCGCCGACAATGGCAAAGTCGATGCCGGGACGCGGGCGGCCTATCGGCACGCGCGGCCCGCTCGGTGTCCAGCCTTGGGGAACGAACCACTGGAATACCGCAGGTGTTTCGGTGGAACTGAAGCTTGCAAAAAAATGACAGGACGATGGCGCGATCTTGCGGAACAGCGCGAGATCGCTGTCGAGCGTGATGTCACCGCCGATACGCAGCACACGCATGCCGGAGAAAGCCGCCTGCGCTCCCGGCAGGCGCAACATCACCCGCAGCAAGGATGGCACGGCATATCCGATGGTGATGCGGCGCGCAGCCATGGCATGAAGCACCGTGTGAATGCCGTCCAGTTGCGGATCGGTCACATGCAGCGAGGCACCGTTGAGCAGCGCGGTAAATATCTCGCGTTCGCCGGCAATGGTGCCGGGGGAACTCAACAGGATGAAGCGGTCGTCTGCATCGACATGGCAGGAGTTGGTGTACTCACCGACGCGCTGAAGGATGGCTTGCTGGTTGTTGCAGATACCTTTCGGTTTGCCGGTGCTGCCTGACGTATAGAGAATGACCGCCGGCATATCTTCCCTGGATGCAGCCTTCGGCAGGGGATGAATCGCCCCCTCGTCCTCGCTTGCGTGGACATCGATGGTAACCACGCCGTCTGGAACCAGTCCCTGCTGACTACCGGAAGCATCCGCGCTATCGATGATGACGGCACCCACGCCTGCTTCGCGGATGACGGCATCGATCCGCGCAGGCGGATATTTGAGATCGATCGGAACATACGGGCGATTGGCGGCAAGACATGCCAGCGCGGCGACGGGAAAGAGCGCGTTGTGCGGCAACAGGATGCCGACCGGGCGCGCCTCCGGCGAGGACCCATCGATCCTGCGCGCAAGCGAATGGACGTTGCGCAATACTCCCTTATAACTCAGGCTTCGCGCGCTGTCGGTGAGGGCCAATCTGTCCGGATATGTTCGCGCCGCTCTTTCGAATAAATCGATGATCGGAGAATCGATCAAAGTTTCGTTGAAAACAGTAAATTCCTTGTCGACCGGACCATCAAAGTCCAGCGCTGTCGTTTCCGACAAATGAAACCATGATGTCATGAGTCACCTAACAGAACGCCGTATTCCCAGGCTGGGCTGGTTAGACCCACCATGAGCAAAACTGGTTCTGGTGGTGGTCAGGGTATCCCCAGTGCAGCGAGCAAGTCACATGCCCAGAGACACTGCAGCGCCTGATGCCGGGCAGCGAGATTGCGGCACAGGCGTCCTATACAACCTGATGACGGCCGCAGGGCAATATGTCACGACACTTTGTCGTTGCTGGATTGCGTGGAAGAGCGCGGTCGACGGTAAGCCGGATTTTCCACGACAAAGGGAATAGCTTGATGCAAGCCGTTCACTCTATGCAAATACATGGTGTGTCAAATCAGGTACGCTGTCTGCAACTACATGGTCAATGCGCGATACAGCGCATTGCCGTCAAGTGACTTGCGGTCTCCCGTCTCAGCGGCGCGGATCAGGTCCACGACACGCCGGTTGGCCGGCGCATCGCGGCCCAGGCTCCGGGCTAGTTTCAGCACGGCGCCGTTCAGGTAATCGATCTCGGTGCGACGGCCAGCCTGCAAGTCTTCCCACATCGAGGAACGCGCTTCCGGGTCGATACGCAGCATTGCCCCGGCAAGGAGCCTGAACAGCGGATCGGGCAGGCGCATCACCGTGGGCAGCACCCCCGGCGCAACCCGTGCAATCTTCGCCGGGCTGATCCCCGCTGCCCGCAGCACCGACAATGCTTCATCCATCAATAACGCCAGGCAGCGCCGGTAACTGCGCTGCGCCAATTGTGCCTTCAATGGCAGACCGGATAGCGCATTGACCGGATTGTTCAGGTTCAGCAGCAGCTTTCCCCATTGCACCTCAACGAAATCTGCGCGCTGGATCAACGGCAAGCCGGCCGCGGCGAACAGTGGCGACCAGCGTGCCAGTGCCGGCGATGCCTGGACCATCAGCTCGCCTTCCGTGCCGCGATGAAAGCGGCCATCGGGCAACTGCACCACATTGAACGGCACCATGCCTCCGAGTACTCCACAGTCCGGCAATCGCAATGCATCGATGTTGCCGACACCATTCTGCAGGCTGATCACGAGTGTGCCGGGTTTGGCATGATTGCGGATGGATACCGCAGCGGAGGCGGTGTCGGCACTTTTCACCGTAACGAGGATGAGGTCCGCGCCGGCTAGCGCGGCGGCATCCGGCTCGAAATGCACATCCGACGCCACGATTGCGATTTTCTTCCCGCGCAGATCGGTCAGCACCAATCCATGACGCGCGATCCGTTCGCGCACCGTTGCGCGTCCAATGAATACCACATCACCGCCGGCGGCAAGCAGCGAGCCGCCGACATAGGCGCCGATCGAGCCGGCGCCGAAGACGGCAATCTTCATTTGGACTTAATAGGAAATGCGCAGGCGGCGATAAAGGAAGCCGAGCACGAACAGCGGCCCGATCAGCAGGAAACGCAGATCCTCGAAGAAAGACGGCTTCTTGCCTTCGATCTTGTGCCCGATGAACTGGCCGATCCATGCCACCACGAAAATCGCGATGGAAATCTGCAGCACCATGCCCTGCGGCAGCAGCGACAATATCCACAGCATCGCACCCGACATCAGCAGCATGCCAATGGCAAACGGCACGGACAGCGTGCAGTAGTACACCAGGGAAATCAGCGTCACGCCCAGCGCCGCGAGCGGATGTGCGGCCCAGATCAGGCCCAGCAGCGAAAACACGATGGCGGGGACACAGATGAAATGAATGATTTCATTTGTGTGGTTCAGATGGCTTTCGGAATATTTGGCGAGCAGCGTCTCGATCTGCCGGTGTGCAACATGCTCCATGACCGTCTCCTCTTGTGTTAAAGCCGTAATTCAACGCGATACGGCATGAAATCATCTTAGTCGCTCATCGCACGTCCCGCTTGAACGCAATCGTCATCTTGCGCAATTCCGAGGGCACCACGCCGAAAGTGCCCCGGAAGGTCCGGCTCATGTGGGCCAGATCGGCAAATCCGGCGGCGTGGGCGGCCGCGGTCAGGTCCTCCCCGTCGGCTACCGCTTCCACTGCCCGCAGGAGGCGTGACCACAGCAGGTAGCGTGACAGTGGCAAGCCGGTCTGTTGACGGAAGAGATGGGTGAAGCGGCTTTCGGACAGGTGCGTTTGCGCGGCAAGCGATCCGCCCGTCACCGTTTCGCCGGGGCGATTGCCGATCCATGCGAGGGCTGCGGAAATGCGCGGATCGAGAGTGCTCGATTCGGCTGCCTGCGGCGCTGCGCAATCCAGCCATTGCCGTGCCGCCCGCTCCGCCGCATCGATGTCCAGCCTGCCCTGCCTGGCCTCATCCAGCGCCGCCATCACGCCTGAAAATCCCGGCGCCTGGCGATATCCTGCGTCGCACACCGAAGATATGGCGTGCCGGCATTGCGGCGAGTCGATGAAAAGATGCGCCAGCATGGCGCCGCCGCAATCCAGCTGATGCATCTGGTTGGGCGCGAAGATGGCCGCATGCGTCGACACCCATGGCGAACCGGCATCGAGGCGCACACGGAATGGACGTTCCAGCGCCACGGTGATCTGCGCCGCAAAATGCGCATGCGGTGTGGAATCAATGCCGGGTCCGACCACCAGGGCGCGGCCATGCCACAGATACAAACTGGCCGATCCCAGTCCAGGGAGTCGTGGCGGATTTTGCGTCATGGCGCCTTCATTACCGGCCACCGGCGACATCGATCAGCGTACCGGTGGTGTAGGACGATTCGTCTGACAACAGCCAGAGTATCGCCTGCGCCACTTCCTCCGCCTGGCCGCCGCGCTTCATCGGCACGGCGCTCTTGACCCGTTCGACCCGGCCGGGCTCGCCGCCGCTGGCATGGATATCTGTATAGATGACGCCGGGCCGCACCCCGTTGACGCGGATGCCTTCGGCAGCCACTTCCTTCGCAAGCCCGATGGTCATGCTGTCGATCGCGCCCTTCGACGCCGCATAATCGACATATTCCTCCGGTGCGCCCAGCTTGGCAGCAATCGACGACAGGTTGACGATTGCGCCGCCCGCCCCTCCCTGCCGCGTCGACATGCGGCGCACCGCCTCGCGTGCGCACAGGAAACTGCCGATGACATTGGCGGCAAATACGCGGCTAAGCCGCGCCGCATCCATCTGTTCCAGACGCATCTGGCGTTCCAGGATGCCCGCATTGTTCACCAGTGCCGTCACCCTTCCGAGTTCCCGGTCGACAGTGTCGAACAGCCGCAGCACGTCCGCTTCCTGCGCCACATCGGCCTGTACCGCGAGCGCCCGGCCGCCGTCCTCTTCGATTGCCGCAATCACTTCGTCGGCGGCAGGCCGGTTATTCAGGTAACTGATGCATACCGCATAGCCGCGCGCCGCGGCCAGCCGGGCGGTAGAGGCGCCGATGCCGCGGCTGCCGCCGGTGATGATCATGATCTTGTCGTCCATGTCGGGTTCGTCTCCGCTTGATGACTGCGCTTTGAAGAAATTGCTTTTTGCTTGTCCCATCGCAGCATAACCGCTGCCACGGCATCCGTAAAATACCGCCATGCCTGCCCCCGACCTGCCTTTGCTTACCGGCCTTGCGCCCGTCCTCGACCGCGACATCCGCATTTTGCTGCTCGGAAGCTTCCCCGGCGAAGCGTCGCTCGGTGCCCAACAGTATTACGCGCATCCGCGCAATCATTTCTGGAAACTGCTTTCCGCCGTGCTCGATGAAGACCTGGTCGCCCTGCCCTACGAACAGAGGCTGCAGCGACTGCTTGCGCGCCGGATCGGATTATGGGACGCCATCGCCGCCTGCCAGCGCGAAGGCAGCCTGGATGCATCGATCCGGCAGGCGCAGGCGAACGATTTTGCCGCCCTCAAGAACGACTGCCCGCGGCTTGTACGGGTCTGTTTCAACGGCAAGACGTCCGGCAAGCTGGAACCGCAATTCGCCGCGGCCGGGTTCGAAACACTGGTGCTGCCGTCATCGTCGCCCGCCAATGCCCAATGGTCGTTCGAGCAGAAACTGGCTGTCTGGAAGCGCATCGTTCTGTAGAATCGCTGGCTTTCCCAATGCGGCATTGCCGGCCCGACATGCTCATCAAACGCAAATCCATCGAAGCACAAGCCAACCGTAGAGCCGGACCCGGCAAGACCGACGCGCCCAAGCCACCCCGCAAGCCGAAATTCGCGCCCGTCACCCTGTCCGAACAGGAAGGCGTGCGCTACCTGCACTTCGGCACCGAATGGGTGCAGGGCGCAATGCGCATCCGCAAGCCGGACTGGATCGAACTGGAATACGCGCAGCAGATGATGGCCTGGATGCTCTTCAACGCCGAGCCGGCGCATATTGTTCAGCTCGGCCTTGGAACCGGGGCACTGACCAAATTCAGCCACAAGCACTTTCCGAAGGCACGGGTCACGGCGGTGGAACTTAACCCGTCGGTTGTGGCGATCTGCCGCAGCATGTTCAAGTTGCCGCAGGACGATGAGCGGCTTTCCGTCGTCGAAATGGATGCGATGGATTTCGTCAATGATGCCGCCAACCACGGCAAGCTCGACATACTGCAGGTCGACCTGTACGACGCCACCGCCAGGGGCCCGGTCCTGGATACGCCGGAGTTCTATGTCGCCTGCGCGGAATGCCTGGCGCCGGGAGGCATCATGACCGTCAACCTGTTCGGCGATCATCCGAGCTATGCGAAGAACCTGAAGGCGATGCGCCCGGCGTTCCGGCAGATTCTCTGCCTGCCAGAGGTCCATGACGGCAATGTAGTTGCCCTTGCTTTAAAGACACCAACCGAGCTCGACTTTCCCGCCCTGTACGAACGCGCCGCGAACATTGTTCAAAGTACAAAGCTTCCCGCCAAATCATGGGTCAACGGGCTGAAAGCCACCCAGACCAGCGAATGAGCGCAATGGCCATGTGTTAACATCGATGCAGATATTGCCTAGGGGCATCGATAGTGAATTCCATGACAAAAGCCGTTCCCAAGACGCTCGACCTGCAGCAGATTTTTACCTGGCTGGTAGCCGACGGCGTGATCGACAGGACCAACGCCAAGACCTTCTACAACCAGACCCAGGCCATCCTGAAAAATGCCGGGATGCCGATGCATCCCCTGACGGCCGTGGCACAGGCCAAGCTGCAATCCACGCAGCCGCCCCACCGCCAGCTTACGCTCGACTGGCTGACCGAATGGATGGCGGCAAAGGTCAAGCTGCCGTTCTACCGCATCGATCCGCTGAAAGTGGACTTCACCAAGGTAGCCGACGTCATGTCGGCGACTTATGCGGCACGCTTCAATATCCTGCCGATCGAACTCACGCCGACCGAGATCGTCATCGCTTCGACCGAACCGTTCATCGGCGAATGGGAATCGGAAATCGCCAAGATCACGCGCCGCAACATCAAGCTCGTCATCGCCAATCCGCTCGATATCGCCCAGTACACCGCGCAGTTCTTCACGCTCGCCAAATCCATCAAGGGCGCGCACAAGCTGAACGGCCAGGACCTCGCGCTGCGCAACAATTTCGAGCAACTCGTCGAACTCGGCAACAGCAACAAGCAGGTCGACGCGAACGACCAGCACATCATCAATATCGTCGACTGGCTCTGGCAATACGCCTTCGAACAGCGCGCGTCTGACATTCACCTGGAGCCGAAGAGGGACTTCAGCACGATCCGTTTTCGCATCGACGGCATCCTGCACCAGGTGTATCAGGTGCCTGCCACGGTGATGATCGCAATGACGGCCCGCATCAAGCTTCTGGGACGGATGGATGTCATCGAGAAGCGCCGCCCGCAGGACGGCCGGATCAAGACCCGCACCGCCGCCGGCCAGGAAATCGAACTCCGCCTGTCCACCCTGCCGACCGCCTTCGGCGAAAAACTGGTCATGCGAATCTTCGATCCGGAAGTCATCGTCAAGACGCTGCCGGAACTCGGCTTCCCGCCGGACGATGCGGTGCGCTGGGACGCCCTGACCACCCGGCCGCACGGCATTGTCCTGGTGACCGGCCCGACCGGCTCCGGCAAGACGACCACCCTGTACACCACGCTCAAGGCGCTGGCCACCTCGGAGGTCAATGTCTGCACGGTGGAAGACCCGATCGAGATGGTGGAAGGATCTTTCAACCAGATGCAGGTGCAGCACGGGATCGACCTGTCGTTCGCGGACGGCGTGCGCGCCCTCATGCGGCAGGACCCGGACATCATCATGATCGGCGAGATCCGCGACCTGGAAACCGCCGAGATGGCGATACAGGCGGCCCTCACCGGCCACCTGGTGCTGTCGACCTTGCACACCAACGACGCCCCCTCGGCGGTCATGCGCCTGCTGGAACTTGGCGTACCGTATTACCTCCTGGAAGCCACACTGATCGGCATCATGGCGCAGCGCCTGGTGCGCACCCTTTGCCAGGCCTGCAAGGCACCGGACGGCAGCCTGGCCGACGAAATCTGGGAAAGCCTGATGGAGGGCCGGGAGATCGCGAAACCGGCAAAAATCTACCGGCCGGTGGGATGCCCGGAATGCAGACAGACCGGTTTCCGCGGCCGCGTCGGCTTGTACGAACTGCTGACCGTGACGCAAAGTTTTTCCAAGATGATCAAGCAGGAAACCGATATTCATGCGCTCAAGCAACAAAGCATTCAGGACGGCATGAAACCTCTTCGGGTCGCGGGCGCCTTGAAAATCGCGGAAGGCGTCACTACCGCAGAGGAAGTGCTGAAAGTCACGTCCGCGCTGACCTGACTATTTTTGTCATAGTCAGCCGGCTTGGCTGAACTGCGAAAAATGCAACACCTCTAAGAGCATTGACATGTTCTTCGGAGTTGCAATGAAGCGCTTTACCTATCTCCTATCCGCAGGATTCTGCGCCGCCGTCCTTGGCGGGTGCGCAACAACCACCCCGCCGGTGAACGACGATGCTACCCAGCCGGTTGCACAACAGACACCAAGCAATATGCCCGCCGAGCCGTATGGTCGGCGTGGCGTCAATCTCGGTATCGGCATCGGAAGCTGGGGCGGCCGGACCGGCGGAGGCATTGGCGTAGGCTACGGCTGGTAAATACCGCCGCGTACCAGCTAAAAAGGCTGCAGCGTTTTCCGTTGCAGCCTTTTTCTTGAGATGCGCGGAAAAATACGATGAACAGGAATATGATGGGGAGCGTCGTTTTTATTTCCGCCAATCATCTGATCTGTTTCACGCGGGAATATCATCTGTTATCATTTGGCCAACAACGTTCCACAACTCTCTGGGGCTCGAGATGACTCAAGTGCTTGCATCCGAAAACACCGACTACCGCCCACGCAGTTTCACTCTGGAAATGCTGGGCTTCTCCGGTGCCGAAAAGGAAATGCTCGCATCGACCTTCCGCCTCACCGGGCGCCGCCTCTTCACCTACAACGAGCCGGCTTCCCCTGCAGACCGAAGCGACGTCTATCTCGTCAATGCCGACAACCCGGCCGCCCTTGCGCAACTCCAGGCCCGCTCCCCGAATGTGCACGCCCCTGCCGTACTGATCGGCAAAATAACATCGCCATCATCCTGGCCGGTCATTGAGAAACCGGTGCGCTGGATGCGCCTGTTCGAACAACTCGACGCCGTGATGGAGGCCGCTTTGCAGCAACGCGCCCGGCGAGTCAAGACCGAGATTGGCGAATGGGACGGCCACACTTTCAGGCGTGCGGTCGACAGGAATGCATCGTCGGGAACGCCGATTGTAGAAACCCGGCCGACCGATTCGGTCCTTGTCGTCGATGACAGTGCGACCGTCAGGGCCTTCATGCGTGCAAAACTTGCACCTTTCCGTTTCGACGTCGACTATGCCGAGAATGGCGAGACGGCGATCGATATGGCGCAGTCCAAGCAATATACCTGCGTCTTCCTGGACATCATGATGCCGGGCATCGATGGTTACCAGGTCTGCAAACGCCTCAAATCCAGCCCTGCGACGAAGGATGTGGCAGTCGTCATGCTCAGCAGCAAATCCTCGTCGTTCGACAAATTCCGGGGAAGCTGGGCCGGCTGCGATGCCTATCTCGGCAAGCCGGTCGGCGAAGATGAATTGCTTGCAACCATCGCCCGCTTCCTGCCGAGCGCCCGGCGGGTTGCCACCGCAATTCTGGAGAAGGCTTCCTGATAGCGGCCGGCCCAATCCGGGTCAGCCGAGTTCGAGCAAAACCGGTTGATGGTCGGATGCATCGCTTTGCGAATCGACGCGAATCTCGAGCAGCCTCGGCTTCAGATCGTCACTCACGAAAACGAAATCGAACGTGAACGGCGGTCCGGGCCACAATGCCTTCTCATACAAGCCGACCGTCGGCGCATGCGGAACACCCGGATGAAGGCATTCCCAGGCATCGCAATATGGCGGGATGACATCGTCGATGGGCTTCATCAGGAGCTGCCGGTCCTCTGATTCCGGCAGGAAATTGCAGTCACCCGTGAGGATTGCGGCTGCCGCGCGCCGCGGATGAAAGAATGGTCCGTCCGATGGCTCGCCGTCCGGCACAGTGCGCGCATGCCCGACCGCCTCCGCATGCAGTTGCCTCAACCGCTCGATCTGCGCATGGCGCTGTATCGCGGAATAGTATTCAAGATGCGTGGTGGTGACCCGTATCAGCCCAAGCAGCGTATCCAGGGTTGCCTCAAGCGCGACCCTTTGCATGCTCAGTACGCCCGGATCGGCAGGCCACGGCAACACGTGATTGAAAACCTGCATGACCGGAAAGCGCGAAAGAATCATGTTCCCGAAACGCCGTCGTCCGCCCTCTCTGTCCGGCACATCGGTTCCAACGCCCTGGATCGCGGTATAGCCCGGCAGGCTCGATGCAATGACCGCGAATTGATCGCTGCGGTCGTTGGCGGCCAACTCGGAAGCACCGTATCCGGAAGACACTTCCTGCAGGCAGAGGACATCGAAATCCGCCAGGCGACGCGCATGGTCCACGATGCGACCGAGGTCCACGCGGCCATCAACGCCGCGCCCCCATTGAATATTCCAGGTGATCAGTTTCATCGCGGGCTGGTCAGGTTGGAAACACTTGCAAGGATTGAACTTTCATCTGCTATCGCATTCTGCTTTTACAGGACCCCGCTGAGAGAAGCGTGTCGTATGCAGACTTAATTTTTATACCATTTTGATCAACCGACAAGCAGTAACTTGGAGGCAGGCGCCCATGGAAATCGAATTGAAGCTGTTGATTAATCCCGAGCACGTGGAAACGCTGCGCAAGCATCCATTACTGGAAAAACATGCCATTAAAAAACCGCGGACACAGGAACTTGTCAGTACGTATTTCGATACCCCCAGCTTCGAGATACGGCGTTGCAATGCCGCGCTGCGCGTACGCCAGGTAAACGGCGACAACTGGATCCAAACCCTGAAAGGAGGCGGCAAGGTGGAGGCCGGACTTCACCAGAACAACGAATGGGAGTGCCGTGTCGAAAGCGCCGCGCCGGATCTCGCAGCGCTACGCGACATTGTGGAGCCGGGAACGCAATGGTCCACCCTGCTGCACACGCCGGCGCTGTCCGAGCGGCTTCTTCCGATGTTCACCTCGCGTGTCAAACGTACCGTATGGAAGCTTGCACTGAAGGATGAGAACGGCGATGACAATGCGGCGGGAAGCACCGAGATTGAATTCGCCCTCGACGAAGGCGTGCTGGAACGCAACGACGTAAAGCTGCCGATCAGTGAAATCGAACTCGAGCTGAAGGCAGGAAATCCGCAACAGCTTTTCGAGTTCGCATTGAAGCTGCTGGACGACGTGCCGATGCGCATCGGGAATCAAAGCAAGGCAGAGCGCGGTTATGCGCTTTGCATGCCGCGGCAACGCGCTGCCGTGAAGGCCGTCAAGCTGTCCCTGTCGAAGGATATGACGGTGAAACAGGGCATGCAGGCAATCATCGCCAATTGCATCTCGCAGATCCAGGAAAACGAAACCGGCGTCGTGCAGACGCATGACCCGGAAAGCGTCCACCAGATGCGCGTCGGCATGCGGCGTTTGCGTTCGGCGCTCGGAATCTTCAAGGAACTTGCGCCTTGTCCACCGGCGCTCCTGGAAGAAATCAAATGGACCGCGAACCAGCTGGGCGCCGCCCGGGACTGGGAGGTGCTATCCGGTTCAACGCTGGCGCCGGTGGCGCGGGCCGCCTCCAACGATGAAGGCATGACGTCCCTGCAGCAGGCCGCATTGCAGTTTGCCCAGGAACGCCGGGATGCGGCGGCGTCGGTGGTGGAATCGGTGCGCTACACGAAATGGATGCTTGGCTTCTCAAGCTGGGTACAGGGCGCGCACTGGAACGACGAGCGCAACGGTGAGGCCTCGCACGGCGGCCTGAACGCACCTTTGCAGAAATTCGCCCGAAAGACCATTGCACGTCATCACCAGAAACTTCTCAAGCGGGGCAAGGATCTGGATAGCGCGCCTGCCGAGGCACGCCATGAGGTGCGCATCGTGGCAAAAAAAACACGCTATGCCACCGAGTTTTTTCAGTCGCTGTTTCCATCGGGACGAGTGCGGCGTTATGTGGACGCATTGTCCGCACTGCAGGATGATCTCGGCTGGATGAACGACGCCGCTGTGGCGGATGGGTTGCTGCGCCAGTTGCAGGAGAAGCAGCCGGAGCGTGCCGCCAGCGCCAGCTTTGCCCGGGGTTACCTGCTGGCACGCACCGAAAGCGGGAGCCGCCGGCTTCGCAAACGATGGAAACACTTCACCGCAATGAAGCCGCCTTCGGGCAAGCAGGGGTGACGCCAATAGGCATGGCCACCCTCGAATCGTCCCTATTCGAGGGCGACCGTGGCCAGAAAATGCTGCACGTCCGGATAACGCAAGCGATAGTCCAACTCGGTTTTCAGGCGACGATTGCTGAGCCGCCGGGATTCCGACATAAACGAAAGCAGCATTGGCGACACGGCGTCCCGCAATGCATTCCGCGGCAAACGCGGCGGGTGAGGCAGGCCGAATGCATCGGCGACCGCATCGAAATACTCGCCCATCTTCATGCACGTATCGTCGACAGCATGATATATCCGCTGCGGTTGCGCCCGGAACAGGGCCGCCGCCACGAGAGCGGCCAGGTCGTCGGCGTGGATATGGTTGGTATGCACGTCCTCAGCCTGCGTCAGCGCGGGCGTCCCTTTTTTCAGCCGCTCGACCGGCAGCCGGTCTAGCGCGTAAATGCCGGGAGCGCGCAGTATCGCCAGCCGCGAACCGGACCGCCTGGCCCAGTGGCGCAGGACGCGTTCCGCGTCCACCCTGCGTACAGCGCGCGGGTTTTGCGGAGCCACCGGCCGCGATTCGTTCACCAGCGCGCCGCCGCAATCCCCATACACGCCCGTCGTGCTCACATAAACGAGCGTCGCATGGTCGGGTAAAATGGCGGTCGCGTTGCGGGTACGCCGGTCCAGCATGCCATCCGCCTGCGGTGGTGCCAGATGCACAATCATGCGCGCCAGCCTTGCGAGGCGCGCCAGGGTATGGGGCAGGTCGAGGTTTGCGACGATGGGAATGGCGCCCGCGCGCCGCAATTCGTCGCAGCGCGCCGGCTGACTGGTTACCGCGAAGACCCGGAAACGGTCCCGCACCAGCGGCAGCAGGCGCATGCCCACGTCGCCGCAACCGATAATCAGCAGGCGGGGCCTGCCGAGTTTTTTATTTTGAGTGTTTTTCATCATCGGAATTGTATGACTTTCCAAGTTACGGTACAGCCAAGCGGACGCCAGTTCACCTGTGAAGAAGGCGAGGCGGTTCTGACGGCAGCGATTCGGGCCGGCGTCGGTCTGCCCTATGGGTGCAAGAACGGTGCATGCGGATCCTGCAGAGGCAAGCTGCTTGAAGGCAGCGTTACCCATGGCGTTCATCAGGTGCGGGCGCTGAGTGCCGCGGATGAAGAGAAGGGCTTTTCGCTGTTCTGCTGCGCACATCCGCATTCGGATATCGTCATCGAGGCGCGCGAGGTGCTCGGCGTCGGGGAGTTCCCCATCAAGAAGTTACCCACCCGGGTCGCGAAGCTCGATCGCGTGGCGGACGACGTCACGATCGTGTCGCTGCAACTGCCGGCCAACGAACGCCTGCAATACAAGGCCGGCCAATACATCGAATTCCTCCTGAAGGATGGCAAGCGCCGCAGCTACAGCATGGCCAATGCGCCGCATACGGACGAGCATGTTTCTCTCCATATTCGCCATATGCCGGGCGGCCTCTTCACCGACCATGTGTTCAACACCATGAAGGAGCGCGACATCCTCCGCATCGAGGGCCCGCTCGGCACCTTCTTCCTGCGCGAGGATTCGACCAAACCCATGGTGCTGCTGGCGTCGGGCACGGGCTTCGCGCCGATCAAGGCGATCATCGAGCATGCGACACATCAGAAGACGACGCGGCCGATGCTGCTTTATTGGGGTGGCCGCCGGCCGAAGGACCTGTATATGCATGCGCTCTGCGAAGAGTGGGCGCGCACCCTGCCCAGCTTCAAGTACGTACCGGTGATCTCGCATGCATTGCCTGAAGACGGCTGGACCGGCCGCAGCGGGTTCGTCCATCATGCCGTCATGCAAGATTTTCCCGATTTGTCCGCTTACCAAGTCTATGCCTGCGGCACCCCGGCCATGGTCGAGGCGGCCACCAGGGACTTCGTTGCGCAATGCGGGCTTCCGGAAGAAGAATTTTATGCGGACTCGTTCACGTCCGAAGCGGATCTCGCCAAGGTGTGACGACGACAAACCTTTTGACGGGTCGCGCGAAACAACTTAGTAT
>NZ_DAIUCO010000096.1:0-17123 GCF_036846085.1 Noviherbaspirillum sp.
GGTGTGGGAACGGCTACGACGATAAAGTCGGCGGCGGCGAGCGCTGCTGGGTCGTTTGTCACTTCCAATCGTTCTGCGTCCCGCAACTCTTTGGGAGAAAGCTCCCCGGTAGGGTCGATGAACTCTTTATAGCTCTTGATTTTGCTGACAGACAAATCAAAACCAATGGTCCGCTGTTTTTTCCCGAACTCGACAGCGAGCGGAAGACCAACATAGCCAAGTCCGACAACGGCAACGACGCTCATAGACTTCTCTCTTGCTTGCATGAAAGTAAAATGAATATATCAGATAGTGTAAAAAAAGGCATCAAACCGTTTGATTTGTTTTCATGCTTGATGCTTCTGCATTGCAGATGCGATGCGAATGCGAAAACGGGCTTACGACAGGCTGAGCAGGTTGAACTGACGCTAGGATCTAACGGCAAAAATAACTCGTATAAATACATTCTTAAGGAGCAATCGCATTTAAGAATCTGGAGCCGCGATTTATCTCCGCGCTTGTTCAGACTGCCAATAAAAAATGACCCGCAATAGCGGGCCATCGAGTAACAGCACAAAAAATTTACTTGTTTTTTGTCTGGCGACGAGTCATTGCAAGTCCCATCAAAGCAAGGCTCAACAACAGAACTGTCGAAGGCTCAGGAATGGAATTGCCGGAGATCTGGCCCGTCGATGTGGCGATGAAGTTATTGTTGCTGAACTGAGACGATGCGGACGACAGAAGATCAGCCATGAACTGCTGCGTGTTCGTGTCGAAGTTGCTGGCAGCGATACCGCCCGTTACAGCAAAATAGCTAGTCAGGAAGCCAGACTGAAAACTTGTTGCATTGGAAAACTCGTTTGCAACCGCCGACAACTGAAGGAACAGATTGCCATCTGCAGCATTGCCGGCCGGGCTTGTGCTTACATTGAAGTCTGGAGTGTCATCAACGTACAAGCGCAGCCAACCATTCGTGAATGTTCCCGGACCGGCAATTTGAAAACCGCCGAACACAAAAGTCAGTTCGCAGCTTGCGCAGAATGCGCCGCCTATTGCGGACGATGTGTCGCCGTAGTTAACCCCGTTAAATTTGAAGATTTCTCCCACGCCTTGCAGCACATCTCCAAAACCAACCGTTAATGGATTGATCGCATTCGCGTAATTCGGCGCTGCGTTCAGAGCATTCGATACTGCATTTGCGCTGGAACTGAAGAACTGGTTGAACTCGTAACGCGCCGTAAAGTCGCTGTCAGTGATGCTGACCGCATCCGGATCCCAAGTCACGCCACCGATATTGATTATCGATGCCTGTGCTGTACCGCCGAAAGCAGCAACCAGCGCAACAGCAGATAGTAGCTTTCTAAACATTTTCATAAATTCCCCTTGTGTTGGTTCTTGGCTAAGTTGTTATTTCCGCACCAACCATTAGCAGTTTATGTGCCAGCAGTAATTAAACGCCATAACACCTTGATTTTAAAATTGTTTTTTGCCGATTCCGTATATACCCATGTATTCCATTAACGAAATGTAAAAATTCCCGACAACAACTCTGTATTTAATTATTGATAACGTCCAGGGGACAAAATGCCGTCGGGGTCGACACTTTGCCGAAGTCGGGCATGGAATGCCTTGGACTCTTCCTGCATATCGGAGAGTGTTTGCATTGCTCCTAGTCCCACGCGATACGGAAAGAAGCCCCGTTCACGCCCCTCAAGAAGCAAGTCGGTATAACAGTTGGTCGCGGCGGCGAGTGCGCTGTCGTTGTTGCGGTCGAAAATGAGTGGAACCGTACTATCAAATATCTTGTCGCTGATCGAGGTGAAGGTAATCAATGGCTCGATGCCGTGCTTTCGTGTGATTCGTTCGATCATCTCCACATAGGAACTGGCCGTTGCCGCACGCATCGGCACCAATGGTGCATACCAGATAAGGCCGCAACCATCTCGTGATGGATCACGCTCGAATTCCTTCGCACTCGATGAGTTACGCCAGTAGGCAAGCGGCAATGCCGTTTCATTCGGCACGCCATTCACCAGCTCAAGTGCTTTGGCAAGCGTGTTTGCAGTACTGCCAAGGCGCCGGGCGGCCGGCCCCGGAAGCAGGTTAGCGATCCGCGACAACGCCTGGGCTTTCTGAGGACTGAAAAATATCAGCCTGCTCGCCACCCCGGATAGCGAACGCCTGATTTCGCTTTCGGCAGCGGACACGATCTTCTTCGTACCATAGATTGTTCCGAATCCTGTCCAGGGAAAAATCTGGAATTGCCGTCCCAACTCTTCAACTACCGCCTCCGGGATCAAACCATCGGTTCCAAGTCGGTCTGTCGGGTATGGCGCTGACATCGCGAGTACTCGATGGCGATTCATGAGATTAATCCCCCCAACAACACCCGGCAGGCGGCCGAGTATTGTCCTCACCCGCTCGACTGCCTGTTCGAGCAGTGCCTTGTCCTTAAGACTGAAGAAGCATACCTTCACGCATTCAGGACGGCGGGCAAGGGCGATCGACATCCTGGTAACGATCCCGAAGCCGCTCTGGGTGAAAAGGCCAGTGGAGTATGGGCCGATGCCGTACTTAAAAAGACGGGCCAACTCTTCCCCCCCCGCTTCCCGCATGGCAGTCCGGTATCGACTGCCGTCCGCAAGTACTGCTTCAAGGTCAGTAACCGCACCGAAATGATCGGTATGAGGCGTGATGCCGTACCCTCTTTCCAGCGCATTTCCCAACAAGCTGCATTGTGGACCGGCACCGGTCACAGGCACTAAAAATGGATGTCCTCCAGCCGTCAGAAATTCCGACAGCATGCCCTGCGTAACACCGGGCTCCACGGTGACAACGCCAAGATCCGGATCGAAATGAAGAATCTTCTGCAGATTGGAAAGATCGATGATGACGCAGTTGTCGCGGACCGGAAGCGACGTACCGTACCCCCAGTTGCGACCTGTACTGATGGGATACACCGAAACCTTATGCTTGGCGGCGATGCGCATAACGTCTGGAAGCGTGGACGCATCTTTGATCACGAGAGCGGCCGGGATCGTACGCTCGATGCCACTCGCATCCGCTCCGTATTTGCGCAAAACATCAGCGCCTCGCAATACCGAAGGTACGCCTAGCAGACCCCACCAATCGAGGATCGCCTCCTCTAAGCGCATTGATCCCGCCCTGAGCGTCGCCGAGGCATCCCGGAAATGTGCGTATCGACTAAATCAAAGCTATAGCTCGATGCCGGCCTCCAAACCAGATCATCAGACAGACGACGGGAGCACTGCAATGCGTTCCGGGGCAGACGCTCTAAAATGACATGAACATTTGATACATCAATGGCGATGCAGGCCATTGAAATCGGAAAAAGCATTGCGTCGGTCTTTGCAAGATGAGGTCTTTGCACACATCACTTTCAATAATTGCTGACCAATCTCTGTGTGATGCCAGCTTCCTCGCGCGGCGAGAAGAAATAGGGATAGAGCGATCTGGTGAGGTTCGGATGATCGCTTGTACCGCCGTGTTTTAGTATTTGCTCTTCCATAAAATCAAGCCGGATCCACAGCAGATACGCCGGCGCTGATACACGCGGATTCAGTTTCAACTCGCCTTCCTGCTTGAAACCAAGCATCCGTTCGTAGTAACGGCGATGACGCGGATTCACTTCGATAAAAGCATCGGTGCAGTTATGGATTCGCCGTGCGTAGATAAAACAGATGTGAAAGAGTGCAGCAAGCGGAAACGGCGAATCAGCATCCGCATCGAAGGCCAGCTTGGTTAACTCACAAAGTTTTCGTCCTGGGCCACGATGCTGATCAACTTCCGACTTGAAGATTTCGTCAGCCATCAATCCCGTTGCGGAGTCGATGGACAGAGTGATCGTTCCGACCAACGTGTCTTTCATTGACGCCGCCAGCGTAATTTGGTTTGGACTGTCTTTCAACTTCTGCATTCCTGGATATCCACGCCAGGAATACATTTTGTTGATCAACATGCTGGCCGAATTGCGCCCTACTTCGGTATCCGCCAAACGAATACGAAAATCATTCGTGCTGAACACAACCGTATCCGCGTCGTCATCCGACGTCAGGTCGAACGCGATGTCACTTCGCCGATGGCTATCCGCGGACAAAATCGTCGAGCCTTTCTCGGTTACACCGACATGGCGGAATTCGGACGTCAGCATTAATTAAGCTCCTTGCGGTCATGTTTGAGCCTGCCGTTTGATTGAATGGCTGGCAGATCTTGCGATTAACTAAGAATAAATACTTATTGGATTTGCTTCAGCAACGTTTTGGCTTCATCTGCTTTTGCAAAATCGGCTCCCGACGCCAGCAAGGTTTCCAATTCCTGCCGGGCCTTGACTTTGTCGCCGGACTTCAACAATCCATGAACGAGGTGATAGCGAATGTCAGGTTGCTTTGGCGCCAGCGAGACGGCTTTTTGAAGCAATGGCAGGCCGCGAGAGGCGCTCCCCTGCTCTACCAGCAGCCAACCCAATGTATCGAGAATCGCCGGATTGTCTGGCGCATTGGTGTAGGCTTTCTCGGCAAACTGAAGGGCGCGCGGATCTTTTTCATGCTGATAGGCCAGTGCCATATTGTTCAACGCCGCCGCATTGTTCGGATCGGCTTCAAGTACGGCTTGAAAGTGCTCCATCGCCTCCTTGTTTTGATTGCGGGTCAGGTGTTTTGTGGCTAGAAACATCCGAACCGGAACATCATTCGGACGCTGCTTGATCCATTGCACAAGGCGAGCTTCCCCGGCTTTTTCCTTCCCTGAAAGCGCCAACGCCTCATGCAATTTGATCAATGCAAATCCGTTCTGGTTATTCGCAAGCGCTTGCTCATACGCTTTGGCAGCGAGTTCCGGCTTTTTTTGGGCCATGAAAACATCGCCCTCGAGTACATAACCAACACTGCTGGATTGCGGCTGCTTTTGAATTTGCTTCGCGATTCTCAAAGCCTGGTCGTGGTTTCCATTTCGCTCGGCCAGGGTCGCCAGCGCCAGATGCGCATCGAGAAAATCGGGCTTGAGCGACACCGCGGTTTTAAGCGCTTGGTCCGCAGCACTTTGGTTGTTCATTGCCATATGCACAGCAGCGGTTTTGAAATGCGCGACAGGAGATTTTGGCGCCATTGCAAGTAGCTTCTTATAGCTTTGCAAAGCAGCGGCAGGATCGTTGTTTGAGAGATGAGCTTGTGCCAGCAAGTCCAATACGTCAGGACTCTCCGGATTGCTCGCCTGCAGTTTTTGCGCAAGCACCAGGCTTTTCTGCTTTTCCCCGACACGCAGATATTGCGCAATTAATAGCGTCGCAGGCTTCAATTCATCAGGATGGTCAGCAACGGTCTTTTCCAGCAATCGTGTCGCTTCACTATTGCTGCCCTGAGAAAGGGCGATGCCTGCCAGAGCCAGTTGGGCCTGCATATTTTTATTATTCGACTCAAGGAAAGTTTCGAGACGCTTTTTTGCAAGGTCAGGCTTTTTTTCCTGGATTTCAAGCTGCGCAAGATTGGAGACAGCCGGGAAATAATTCGGCTGCAGTTTTAGCGCACTTTGAAAACTGTTGCGTGCAGCAGCAACGTCCTTCTTGGAGAGATATATTCCGCCTTTAAGATTCGGCAGAAGCGGATTTTCCGGTTGGGACTTTTCCAATTTGGCGATGGCCGAAAGCGCCTTGTCGTATTCTTTCAGCCTCATGTGCGCCATGACAAGCAGTACACCCGCTTGCGTAGGCTGCGAGTCCATGTTGGCCGCCGCTTCCAGTTCCGCAATACCGCGTGCATTCTCGCCTTTTGCCAGACGGCTCATTCCAAGTGCAGTGCGAATACCAGCCGTTTCCGGTGCAAGTGCGCTCGCCTGTTCGAAGTACTCGGTCGCTTTGGAAAAATCTTTCACCCGCATGTAAGCTTCGCCGGCGAGCGTAAGCAATTGGGCATCCTTCTCCCCGCTTTTCAAAAGTGGCGCCAGCGTCTTGATCGCACGATCGGCCTCTCCGTTTTTCAATAGCACCGCGACTAAAAGACGGGAGGCGTACGGATCACCGGGCATCGTTTCCAGATACCGTTTAAAGTGCTGTTCGGCCTGCTGCGTTGATCCCAAGGCAAACTGAACCAGCCCTGCCAACAGCACGCTCGGCATATGGTTCGGCGATTCACGCAGCACCTGCAGAACAGACTCAAGCGCGACCGCATGCTTGCCCTGCTTGAAGTCGAGAAGTGATTGCGTGTACGTGACCAAAAGCGATTTGGCATCGTACTTTCGAGCGGAATCCAATTCTGCCTTTGCTTCATCGAACTTTTCGGCATTGATTAGCAAATGCGACCTGGCTATGTAGGCGGCAACATGGTCTGGCTTAAGTGCAATGGCCTTGGCATAGGCAGCGAGCGCGTCATTCGTCTCGCCTTTTACACGTAGCAAATCGCCTTTGAAAAGCCACGCGTCAACGAAGGCCGGATGCTTGCCGGTGGTTTGATCTACAAATTTTTCGGCATTGGCAAGATTGCGATGGATCAGCGAGTGCTTTGCCAAACCGATCAATGCATCGGCGAAATCGGGGGTTTGCGCCAAGGCTTGGTTATAGGCGTTTTGGGCTTCCTGAGACTTGCCCAGCGCCAGGTATGCATGCCCCCGGACCGTGAAATAGTGTGCGTCCGGTTTAACGCCGGCCTGTAACTGCACTTCGTCCAATACCTTTTGATACTGCCCCTGGTAGAACAAAGCCTTTCCCAAGGCTGGCAACAAACTGCCCGGATCAGCACCAAGACTCAGTGCCTTGCGTACCTCCTTCTCTGCTGACGCAAAATCGCCTGTGTCGAGATAAATGGTGCCGAGCAATGCACGTGCTTCGCTATTCTCGGGTTGTTTCTGGAGCACATTCTTCAGCTGGATAATCGCTGCTTTCGCCTCACCCTTTTTTTGGTATTCCTTGGCTTCCGCAATCAACGAGTGTGTGTCTTCGTTCGTGTTGCACCCGACCAAGCCACCCGCAAATATGAAGGCAACCGTAAGTGAGACCAAAAGCTTGGGGCAATTGCTACGCATGGCTCTTCCTATTTACTCAATGCAACTATTGTTTATATGAGGATGTGTGTCGCACGACTTCTTTGCTCGTGAGCACTTCGTACAGAAATGTCCATCATTGGAAGTAAAGGCGAAAAATTGGGATAAGACAACTATTTCTTTTATTTATTAAATTTTGTGCAAGAGTAACAAATTGCGGGGGATTTGTGCAGAGTTTGTCTTACATGAAAATTCGAGGAGACGAACCTCACCTTTCATAATGCCGGTTCCAATTGCCTGAATACACGCTGCCTACGACAGGGCTATAGCGCGTTAAATACGTGACATCCAAAAAACAAAGCCGATCAGGACTGCAATAGTCAAGTACAGAAAGCGGCGGGCGACATTTACTTGCGTGGAAGCAACCATCTCCTCTCCCGTGGATGAATTGATATAGGACATGTCGTAACTCGTTCGAACACGCCTGCGACGGTCACCGATAATTTCCCGCATTTCCCTGATACTTAAGCTGCTTACTTCATGCATCCGAATAAGAATGGATGGGGCCATCGGATAGCCGCGATGACGGATCTGGCTGATTACAGGGGGAGGAATTTCCAGCAACTCAGCTAACGCAATGTCGCTTTCCAGTTGCATTCTGACTTTCAGCGTATCAAGCAATCGATTGGGATCGTACGTTCGCTTCGCGTCACTTAAATCGGTCGTCATAGGTATTGTTCTATCAATCCTTCGAGGCGCGCCTCCGTGACTTCCTACATCGCTGCCCGATAAGACAACGACCCCAACTAGGCGGGGCCGTTACTTAGCGCTGCTTCCAACTGTCACAATGAATTGCCGATAACAAAATGAGAAACTTTATTAGAAAAGGACTTCATGAATGAAATATCAGGTTTATCTTGAGAAACTATGTGCACAAATCATGCCACAAGGAATTATGCTGAATAATCAATAGGTTATTAATCCACGCTCTTGCAGCATGTAAACTATTTCGACAGCATGACAAACTCAACAGGCAAACTGCTCGTTAGCCAGCCGTTGCTTGGTATTTGTAAGGGTAAGGTTTTATGACCCAATGCGATGTTTTCGCAAGCACTCAACAGCACGCAGGCTATCGCCTGGCGATCGCTTTCATATGGCTTAGCACTGATGAAGGTTTTGAAATACTTGGCTCGAATGGATGGATAGCCTTGCTGTAGAGTTTGGCGATTTTGCGCACGTAGTTCTGCGTTTCAGGATAGGGTGGAATACCGCGGTATCGCTCGACCGCCCGCTCACCTGCGTTGTAGGCGGCAGCGACCAGTGCAATATCACCCTCGAAGTACGCTAGCAGCCATTGCAGGTAAGCCATCCCGCCCCGGATATTGTCTTCGGAATTGAAGGGATTTTTGACTCTGAAACGAGTAGCGGTGTCAGGCATAAGCTGCATCAAGCCAAGCGCATTTTTTGGAGAGACCGCTTTCACATTAAAGCCGGACTCGACTGAAATTACGGCAAGAACCAGTTGCGGTTCGAGCTTGTAGCCGGGCGCAAGCTTCTTCACCAAATCGACAATCGGCCCCTTTGGCGAAAAATGTGCCGGCTCTTCCGATGCATCGACTTCAGCGGCCTTCATCTCTGCTTTCGGCCTAAGACAGTCGGGCAACGCGGATGCCTCCGAAGGTTTCATATAAGCAAGCAGTTGCCGAGCATGTGCACTACCACGCTGCGCCGCCATTTCGAAGATTAAGTATGCCGCACCCTCATCTTTCGCCACACCTCTCGCATTGGCATACATCCATCCAAGCGCATAAAGAGCATCGACGCTTCCAGCGACGGCGGCCTGGCAATACATATCAACGGCTTTCGCATAATTGCGCGTAACCCCCTCGCCGTGCTCGTACCGTGCGGCTTCCTGAACCAACTGCTCATTTCCACCGGACGAAAATGCAGAATCGGCAAGGGACAGTCGCGGATGCAGAAGAACGACCCACAGCACGATCACGGGCGACAAAAAGTAGATATTCATTTACATCAAAACCTTGAAAAGTTGTTTATTATGAAATTCGAAAATAACCGTGCAAATAGCTAACAATGCAGCCAAATATTTCCACAAAGAAATCAAATACCTAGGAGAACAACATTTCCATCGGATATTTCAGCCGTATTTTATTTAATTCTGTCAATATGCCGAAAAGCTACTGTTTGTAACACAGGAAATAGCTAAAATACCAATTCCTTGAATTCCACTAACACAAAACATTGTTCGGGACACAATTAATCCCGAGGCGCCATCACCGAACTAGAAATAGTCAACTGCTTCGCTGATTAAAATTCCCGAGGTAAAAGATGTTAAGAATTTCCAATCACTTCGTGTCCACGGCAGTCGCACTGTTGCTTGTTCTGGAGGGGCTCGTACTGATTGGATCGGCTTACCTCGGCGTCTCGCTTCGTTTTCTGGACGCCATCAGCCCGTTGTCATATAGCGACGACGGGCTATTTACATCAGCGTTTGCTTTCGCGATCGTAATGATCTTCAGCATGAGCGCGCTAGGGATGTATCAGATCAGTTTTCGCGAAGGCATCAGGGCAACCCTTTTGCGGTTGATGCCCTCGTGCGTACTGAGTTTTGTGCTCATTACCTTTGTGTTTTACGTGCTGCCCGATCTATATCTTGGTCGGGGTATCGTGGGCTTCATGTTCCTGGTCGCGGCGCCGGCGATCCTGATTACACGAACGATCTTCTTTAAATCCACCCGGACCAAATTTTTACAGTCACGCATCCTGTTTTTGGGTGCCGGGGCGCTTGCCCAGGAGTGCAGCGTTCTGGTGAAGGACCCTCGCATGGATCGCAAATATCAGATTGTCGGTTATGTACCAGTTGCAAATGACGAATGCTGCGTCCCGCCCGGTGAGGTGCTGCCGATAAAAGGCACGATCATGGACATGGTTACCGAGCATGGAATTAATGAAATCGTCGTGACGGTTCAGAATCGTCGAGGCGGCGCTTTGCCGATTAGTGAACTCCTTACCTGCAAGTTGAATGGCATCAAAGTTACCGATTCAGCGGCCTTCTTCGAGCGTGAAGCATGCCAGATCCGCGTCGACTCCCTGCAGCCGAGCTGGCTGGTGTTCGGCACCGGTTTCGATCAAGGATTCTTTCGTTCCGCGTGCAAGAAAGCGTTCGACCTTCTGGTCAGTATCAGCGTCCTGATCATTGCACTTCCAATTCTTCTGGTAACCGCACTGTTGATTTACCTCGAGGATCGTGGCCCGATCTTCTATCGCCAGGAGCGGGTTGGTGAAGACGGCAAGCACTTTATGGTGTTGAAATTCCGCAGCATGTCGATCGATGCAGAGCGCAACGGCACACCCCAGTGGGCATCAGCCAACGACCCTCGAACGACACGGGTCGGACGCATCATCCGGCTTTTGCGGATCGATGAGTTCCCGCAGATCCTCAATGTGCTGAAAGGCGACATGAGTTTCGTTGGTCCCCGCCCCGAAAGACCATACTTCGTCAAACAGTTGGCCGAAGAAATCCCGTACTACAACGTCCGCCACAGCGTCAAGCCCGGCATTACCGGCATGGCGCAGGTTCGATATCAATACGGCGCCTCGGTGGCCGATGCCGTACAAAAACTCCAGTATGACCTGTACTACGTCAAGAACAATAGCTTGTTCCTCGACCTGCTGATCCTGATCGATACACTCCAGGTCATGATTCTCGGCAAGGGAAGCCGATGAACGCCGGGCATTGCTGATGTTGGCCGTCATTGCGGTAGCCAGTTACTCGATTGCTGCCTGCGCATTCCTGCTGCTTTTCGTTCTTCTGCTTCTGAGATGGCGGGGCAGACGACACGGTGCAATCCTTGCGCTTGCCTGTCTTGTGACCGCCTTGTGGTCCGCTTCCATCGTCTACTACACAAAGCAAGGCATGCCGGCCGCGCTACCGGTCGCGATACTGGAAATCATCAGGAACGCCACGTGGTCCGCCTTCCTCCTCGATATCGTCAGCGCTTCCTTCCGTACCCATTCTGTAGCCGGCCTTAAGATAAGCAAGCCGACCGCGAGCTACGTTTCGATCTATGCACTGTTGATTCTGGCTGCGATCCTTTCCTATGCGGGACTCGATTTCGCCGATGGCATTGCAGCGAGCATGAGCTTCATCGGCATGGCTGTCGTGGGCATGATCTTAACGGAGCAACTGTTCCGAAATACACCAGGAAAGGCTCGCTGGGCGATCAAGTATGCCTGCCTTGGAATAGGCGGTCTGTTCGCCTATGACTTCTACTTCTATGTGGATACGCTGCTATTCAGAAGAGTGAATGTTGAAATCTGGACGGCTCGCGGTTTCATTAACGCATTCGCTGTTCCGCTGATTGCCGTGTCCGCCGCGCGCAACCCCGAATGGTCGGTCGGCATTGCCGTGTCCCGCCGCATGCTCTTTCATTCGGCGACCTTGTTCGGTTCGGCGATGTACCTGCTCATGGTGGCCGCCGCGGGCTATTACTTGCGTTTCTTCGGCGGCGATTGGGGAACGGTGCTTCAGGTAACGCTGCTGGTCAGCGCCATCATTTTGCTAGTCGCGGTCCTTTTCTCCGGGACATTCCGCTCGTGGCTCAAAGTCTCCATCAGCAAGCACTTTTACAATTACGGGTATGACTATCGAGAGGAATGGCTCAATTTCATTCGCACCTTGTCCGTGGAAGGGCCGCAACTGGGTGAACGGGTCGTGCGGGCGATCGCTCATCTGGTGGAGAGTCCAAAGGGCATTTTGTACACTGGTAACGGTGCCGACCAGTTTGTCCACGCAGCGGATTGGAACTTGACGTTCAGAAGCGACCCGGAGCCTGCGGACAGCGCGCTCTGCAATTTTCTGAAGACCAGGCAATGGGTTATCGATTTGCAGGAACTCGACGCCAACCCTGCCAAATACGATGGGTTGGGAGTTCCAGAATGGCTGCGCCGTTTCCCCCAGGCCTGGCTGGTCGTCCCGTTGATCGAAAATGAAGAGTTGTTCGGGTTCGTCGTCCTCTCAAAATCACGCAGCAAGGTCACGTTGAATTGGGAGGTGACAGACCTGCTCAAGATCGTCGGCAAGCAAGCGGCCAGCTATCTCGCGCGACAGGAATCTGCGAACGCTCTTGCAGTAGCGCGCCAGTTTGAAACCTTCAATCGAATGTCCACATTCGTCGTTCACGACCTCAAGAATCTGGTCTCCCAGCTCGCATTGCTTCTCGCGAATGCGGAGAAACACAAGGAGAGTCCCGAATTTCAGAAGGACATGCTTGAAACCATCGAACACGCGGTACAAAAGATGCGAGGCCTATTGCAGAAATTCAATCGCGATTTTTCGACCGAGCGGTCCGGCCGGGTATTGCTTGAGAACGTGCTGGAACGTGCTGTCGCATCCAGGATCGGCGCGGAACCAAGGCCGCGCCTTGATATCCGCACATCCGGGATGGCGGTTTCCGCGGATTTCACGCGGCTTGAACGCGTCATTGGCCACCTGATTCAGAATGCAATCGAAGCCACACCGCGCGATGGCAGAATTGACGTGCGCCTGATGGAGGAAGCTGGCAACGGGGTGATCGAGATCGCCGATACCGGCAAGGGAATGAATGATCAATTCATCCGTGGACGGCTTTTCAAACCGTTCGAATCCACAAAGTCGGCAGGCATGGGAATAGGCGTCTTCGAGACCCGCGAATACATTCTGCAAATCGGCGGCAAACTTGACGTAAGCAGCCAGCCGACGCAGGGTACAACATTCAGAGTAAGTCTTCCGCTGTATGTGCACGAGGAAGATAAAATGCTGAGCACACTTTAAGGCAGGGAATGTCCGTGAGCCAGGAAAAAAGGAAGTTGCTGATCGTCGAAGACGACCTTGGATTGCAAAAACAGTTGCGATGGGGCTTCGACGCCTATGAAGTGTTGCTTGCAGGTGACCGGGAAAGCGCACTCGCCCTGCTCCGCCGTCATGAACCCGCAGTGGTGACCATGGACCTCGGCTTGCCGCCGGACGCGGACGGCGCGACAGAGGGGCTAGCATTGCTCCAGCAAATCTTCGCGCTTGCTCCGAATACAAAAGTTATCGTACTTACCGGGAACCAGGACCGGACCAACGCCGTAAAGGCGATCGGCATGGGCGCCTACGACTTTCACCAGAAGCCGTTCGACTTCGACGTCATGGGGCTGATCATCGAGCGGGCTTTCTATCTGCACAGCCTGCAACAGGAAAATCACCGTCTGCAGCAAAATCTTGCGGACTCGCCTCTCGGCGGCATTATTACCCGGGATCCGGGCATGCTGAAGGTTTGCCGCAGCATCGAGAAAGTGGCGCCCTCCTCGGCCACGGTCATGCTGCTTGGGGACAGTGGAACAGGCAAGGAAATTCTAGCCAGGGCTTTGCATCAGATAAGCGCACGGAGTGACAAGCGGTTCATGGCGATCAACTGCGCCGCCATCCCGGAAAATCTACTGGAAAGCGAACTTTTCGGCTATGAAAAAGGCGCCTTTACCGGTGCCGCAAAACAGACACTCGGAAAGATCGAACTGGCGAGCGGCGGCACGTTCTTTCTCGATGAAGTCGGTGACCTGCCCATGCCACTGCAGGCCAAACTGCTCCGGTTCCTGCAGGAGCGGGTGGTCGAACGTATTGGCGGCCGCACCGAGATTTCGGTGGACGTCCGCGTCGTATGCGCAACGCACCGCAACCTGAAGCAGATGGTGGAAGCGGGTCAATTCCGTGAAGACCTTTACTACCGTTTGAGCGAAATCGTCATCACGATTCCGGCATTGCGCGAGCGGATGGGCGACGCGACCCTGCTGGCCCATCACTTCCGAAGAAAGTTCGGGTCGCAGGAGGGCCGCCCTATTCTCGGGTTTAGTGACGATGCGCTGAATGCCATCGCCAATCACTCCTGGCCGGGAAATGTACGGGAAATGGAAAACTGTATGAAGCGCGCCATCATCATGGCTGATGGTCCGCAGATCACGGCGGAGGATCTTGGGTTGTCCGGAACTGCCGACGATGACGAGCCGCTCAACCTTCGGCAAGTGCGCGATGACGCCTGTCATAAAGCATTGATCAGGGCACTTGCAAAGGTCGACGGCAATATCGTGAAGGCTGCCGAGTTACTCGGGATTAGCCGTCCGACGATTTATGATTTGATGAACAGGTACGGCATTAAGTAAGTATGCCCTTCAACTGACAATAGGATTACGGCACCTTATTATCGACGAGTCATTGAAGCGGGAAGTTTGGTGTGGGGCACCGCATTTCCGCATGGCGCCGAGCAAAGGCCGGAACGAAAAAATGACTGACAAAAACAAAACGGGCCAGCGCATGGAGCGCTAGCCCGTCGATACAACTAGGTAAAACTGGTGCGGCTGGCAGGAATCGAACCCACGACCCCTTGGTTCGTAGCCAAGTACTCTATCCAGCTGAGCTACAGCCGCGTAAAACAAAAGTATAGCACGCTCTCAACTATTTTTGGAAGAGCGTTTTTTGTTTGGCATTCAAGACCGGCAAGTTTCTTTTGCCACTATTGTCATATCGATCTGTTTCCATATATCGATCCGCCCGTATGCGGCAGCCTGGTAAATCGGAGAATGTCGCCCGTGACCAACAAACAATCGCAAACCAACCGATTTTTCGATTTTGCCTGGAAGAGGAAATCGTTTGGAAACGACTTATGATAAAGTCGTTTAGAAACTTTCCTCAAGACAATTAATGTGTTGTGTGTCCACGCAATGAATTTTTGCCGTCGGATCTCGTTTGCCGGATTTTCGGCGCACGGTGACGATGGCAATTTCGGGCAAAGGACTATATCCGACACAGTTTCCAGAATATGCAAGGAAGACTACCCGATGCGGCTTAGCTCAATCCGTTTTGTCGCCGCAACCCTTCTGCTCAGCTGCATGTCGATGTCAGCCGTTGCTGCGGATCTGATCGTTGACGTCAAGGACGCCGTCGACGCACCGGTCATCGATACAGTTGTCTATGCAGAGCCACTGTCCGGACAGGTGGCAATGTCCAAAAAAAACACAGTGATCATTGAACAAAAAGGACGCAAGTTTCTTCCGCTGGTCAGTGTGGTTCAAACCGGAACCGACATCTCATTTCCGAACAACGATTCGGTGCGCCATCATGTGTATTCATTCTCGCCCGCAAAGTCGTTCGAGCTGCAGCTCTATTCGGGCGTGCCGGGAGCACCGGTTACTTTCGACAAACCCGGCACTGTTGTAGTCGGCTGCAATATCCACGACAAGATGGTTGCGTACATCCATGCGGTGGCGACGCCGTACTTCGGCAAGACCGACAACGCAGGGAAAGTCATCCTGGCCGGGCTTCCTTCAGGGAAGTACCGCATCAAGGCATGGCACTATGGCTTGCCGCAGAATGCGCCGTTCCCCGAGCAACTCGTCAATATCGCATCGCGTGACGAGGCTGTCGCTTTCAAGTTCAGCGCGAAAAGCGTTTCGGCACCTCAATAGGACGACTTCCATGCGCATGCGCAGCCTTGAAAGCCGCATCGTCCTATTGTTCCTGGTATTGATACTTGCTGTGCAAGCGTCGGGATTCATGGCGATCCGCATCGGCATCGATCAGAATGCCAGATCGGCGATACAGGAGGAACTGGTCGTCGGTGAACGTGTGTTCCGTCGCCTGCTGGGCTTGTACGCACACAACCTTACGCAGGGAGCAAGGGTTCTGGCGTCGGACTACGGATTCAAACAGGCAATTGCAAGCGACGATAGCGAAACGATCGCATCGGCGCTCACCAATCATGGCGGCCGTATCGGCGCGTCCCATGCAGTTCTCGTCGCCGCGGATCGCAGCATCAAGGCATCGACGACCGGCAAGCTTGTCGGCAGTTTTGAAAAATCAATTCTTGGATTGCTGGATGCCGCGGATCGGAATGATGGCGCCAGCAACAACAGCATTATCGATAGCCAGCCATACCAGGTTGTCGTTGTGCCTGTGAAAGCCCCTGTCACGATAGGCTGGATTGCCATGGCGTTTCCGGTCGCACGTCAACTTGCGACAGACATGCGAGAGTTATCGCTAATGCATATTTCAGTCCTGATCAACGGAACAAATGGCGCATGGTCATCGACGGCATCTTCGCTTCCCGCCCTCGCGGCAGCCGAGCTGGCACGGCAAATGGAGACCCTCGGCTTCGGTCCGCGGTTCATACCCCAGATTCGGATCGCAGACGCCGATTACAGCGCGCAGGTGCTGATATTTGCCGAAGACGCGAAACAGACAGCCGCAGTGGTGCTGCAGCACTCGATCAGCGACGCCATCGCCCCATACCAGCGGCTGCAACTGATTCTCCTGGTGCTTACCGCCTTGGGAATCATGGTGACATTGGCGGGTAGCATGTTCATGGCGCGGCGCATCACCAGGCCGTTGCGACGCTTGAGTGAAATTGCAAAGCGGCTGGGAGCGGGCGACTACCGGGACCGTATCGACATCGGCAAGGATGATGAGATCGGCGAGCTGTCGAAGGCGTTTGAAAGCATGCGTGACGGCATCTCCCGGCGGGAAGCGGAAATCGGGCGGCTGGCATATTGGGATACGTTGACCGGCCTCCCCAACCGGGTGCAGTTTTCGGCCATGTTGAATGAATCCATCGCGCTTGCACAGGAAGAAGCCGGCCAATGCCATGTGCTGATGATGGATCTCGACGGATTCAAGAATGTGAACGATGTGCTCGGACACGCCGTCGGCGACGCTCTGCTGCAGCATGTAGCACAACGGTTGCAGAACCAGATCGGCGGCGACTACGCACCACGAGTAGCGCGTCTCGGCGGAGATGAGTTTGCCGTGCTTCTCCCGCGGATGCATGAAGACGATGCGCGCACCGTCGCAACGGGAATCCTCAAATCCCTGGAAGTACCGATTTCAATTGATGAACACAATATTGATCTCGGCGCAGGCATCGGAATCGCGGGCTTTCCGCGGCACGGCGCCAGTGCCGAAATGATTCTGAGTCGCGCGGAAGTGGCGATGTACGCGGCCAAGACCGGCGGAAACGAAGCAGTCGTGTATGACCCTGCGATCGATAAAAGCAGTGAACAAAACCTGTCTCTTCTCGGCGAACTGCGGCGTGCCGCGGAACGCGGCGAATTTCGCCTGTACGTGC
>NZ_DAIUCO010000097.1:0-17032 GCF_036846085.1 Noviherbaspirillum sp.
ATTTCGGCGGGGACGCCATCAGCGGCGATGGCGGCACATGCTTGCCGATGATCTTGAACATCTGGCCGACGTGGCCTTCCGGCGTCCAGTTGGCCATGACAATCCTGCCGCCGGGCCGGCATACCCGCAGCAACTCCGCGGCCACCCGCTCCGGGCGCGGAGCGAACATGGCGCCAATCAGGCTCACCACCAGGTCAAACCTGGCATGATCATAAGGAAGCATTTCCGCATCGCCTTCGTCGAACTGCACTTCCACGCCCTCGGTCCTGGCGCGGTTTCTTGCCTGCTCTATCAGGTTGGAAGCGATGTCCACGCCGGTTACCTTGACGCCGGCGCGTGCAGCCGGAATCGCGATCTGTCCGGCGCCGCAGGCGACATCGAGCATGCGTGTCCCCGGTTCGATCGCCAACCGGTTGAGGAAGTCCAGTGCGCCGGGTTCGAGATATGTCGCAAAGTGGCCGTAGTCCCCCGACATCCAGGTGGCCTTGAGCTTGGCCTTGAGCGCTTGCATATCGGGGGTCATTTCAGTCGTATCTGTCGCGATTGCTGTCATGATGGTTTCTCCTGTCGGATAAAGAGGAATATGACCGGGGTAAAAATGACTGCCTGTATTGCACCGGAATAGCATCAGGGTCCCTCGAGGACCTCGGATCAGGCAGGCTCCAGCGTGCGCTTGACGGGCCTGCCGGTCCAGTCCAGAATCTGAAGCGTTTGGACTGTGGAGACTTCCCATGGATGAGAGCTACGGCCAATTTTGTACGGTGGCGCGCGGCGCCGAGGCGCTATGCGAACGCTGGACTCCCCTCGTCATTCGCGAATTGCTTTGTGGAAGCAAACGATTCAATGACCTGCATCGTGGCGTTCCACGAATGTCGACAAGCTTGCTCGCGCAACGTCTTCGTCACCTCGAAGACATCGGCGTCATACGTCGCAAGGCGGTCGGCAAGGTATGGGAATACAGTCTCACCGAAGCGGGCAACGAGTTGCGGCCCATCATCATGGGTCTCGGCAACTGGGGCGCACGCTGGATGGGCAGCCGCTTTCGCGACGACGAACTTGATGCGGGCCTGTTGATGTGGGATGTGAGGCGTTCGGTACGCCTCGATACCTTTCCGTCACGCCCCGTGATCATCCACTTCCGGCTCCATGATGCACGCCCGGGCGAAAAGACATGGTGGCTGGTCGTGGAGCATGGCATCGCCGACCTCTGCCGCGATGACCCCGGTCGCGACCTGACACTGATCGTGCACTCGACACTCCGTGCCCTGACGGAAGTATGGACAGGTGACCGCATGCCACAGGAGGTGATACAGACACACGAACTGCGGGTGGAGGGAACCTCGGCGGATGCGCATAGCCTCTGGCGGTGGATGGGCACTGGGACGTTCGCGAGCGCACGCAGCGCTGCCCGGTTGAAACAAATTCCTGCCGGCGCTATCCCGGTGCAGCCGCTTCCGCCGCAAAAGCCTGCTACGCCAGCCTGAGTTCCCGGCGCCCGCTTTCAGGGGCTCAGGACCAGCGTTCCGATAGACTCTTTTTCCACATCAGGGCGCAGCGTCCGCATCGGCAGGTACTGCACATCGATCCATCGCTGCACGAAGTTGCGATACAGCGGCGACAGCAGGTTGCCTGATTGCCCCGTTGAATGAATGAAGAGCGAATTCTCTGGATTCGACATGTCATACAGCGCCCGCAAACTGGCGGCATGGCGATTGGTGAATGGCTCCTTTTCATCGCGCAAGTTGTGCCGTCCGACATTGACGGTAAACGTATCGCCGGGGGACGGCGCCCTGATGTCAAACACCTTTGCCAGTGGCGCGACCTTGCCGAACGGCCTGTGCTCGGAACGCGCCTCATGCGCCTTACCCCATCGCCATTGCCCCATATCCTTGCCGTAGCGCGTCTCGAGGTCATCGAGCGCCGCGTCGAGCGACATCGACAGTACGTCGGCGCAGCTTTGCGGCTTGTCAGGATTCGGCTTGCCGACATCGGCACACCAGCGGGCCTGCCCTTCCCTGTCGTTCAACACATGCACCATCGACAGATGGACGTTGCGCTGTTCCCAATAATCCTTGAGGAGCGCTTCGCCGAGCTCATCAACGAAAATCTGCCTGGATGCAGTGCGCAGCCATGCATTGAAAATCAGCGGCTCGGCACGGTCCGCATCCATCGAACCGTCCCAGCCGTTCAGCTTGTCGATGGCGCCCCTGGCCCGATCGGTACGCGCAACGGTCTTGCCCAGCAACGGCAGAAGTTCCTTCGCGGCGAGCGACAGGTGGTCCTTCTGCATGGCCGCGAAACTGTCCATCGAGTGCTTCGGCTTCGCGTCGAGCAATTCCCTGATGCGATTGGCGCGATACGGCAGGGTCCATTCGCTGGTCAGGAAATGCGGATAGCCCGGCTCGACGATCTTTTCATTGGCGGTCGCGACCCGGTTCGACGCCGGATTGAAACTTCGCGGCAACTCGTCGAAGGGTATGAATCCGGTCCAGTCGTAACGCGCATCCCAGCCGGGCGCAGGCGCAAGGCCTTTCAGGTCGTTATCGGGCGAGCGGACCGGTATGCGGGCGGGTGCGACGAAGCCGATATTGCCGTCGATGTCCGCATACACAATGCTCTGCTGCGGCGAACCGAAGTCCCTTGCGCCTGCAAGGAACTCCTGCCAGTTGCGCGCGCGGTTGAATTTCATGCCCGCCTGCAGCGTCAGGTCGTCCGCGCGCAACGCCGTCCATGCAAACGAGACGACATGCGCCTTTGCATCCAGAGGCGCATGCGCAAGTATCGGCAATGCGCCGGTGATGACCGGACCATGCCGGGTTTCGCTGACGTCCAGCGTGACATCCTGCTGCCCCTTGACCTTGATGATTTCCTGGCGCGTCCTGAATTCAGCCCAACCGTCGGGTGTCTGGTACTGCTTAGGATTGGCGGGATTGATGCGCTCGATATACAGGTCCTGCACGTCAGGCGCGGTATTGGTGAAGCCCCATGCGATCCGGTCATTGCGGCCAAGGACCACCGACGGTATGCCGGGCAAGGTCGCGCCGATGACGTTCAGGCCCGGCGCCGACAGATGGGCGAAATACCACAACGCGGGCGCGGACAGACCGAGGTGGGGATCGTTCGCGAGCAGCGGCTTACCGGTTTCCGACAAGGCTCCGGACACGACCCAGTTGTTCGATCCCATGCCGTCGACATACGACGGCGGTGCGATCGACGACACTTTCTGCAATTGCTGCGCGGTGCCGGACAGATCGCGGTAAAGCGCGGTGTAGTCACGCGTCTGCGGCACCGAGTCACCGGGATACGGCGGCAGGAATTCATTGATCTGCTTCAGCGACAGGCGCTGGGCGAGCCGCATGCGGAGCAGTTCCTGTGACCAGTTGGCGCCAAGGTCCCAGGCCATCATGGTTTGCCAGCCGATCGAATCGACCGGATGCCAGGGTTCGGGCGCGGGGGCGCCGGTCAGGAGGAATTCGGGAGGCAGTGGTCCGCGGCGATCGGCGAGATAGGCATTGATACCCTTGGCGTAGGCATCCAGCGCGGCACGGGTATCCGGATCGAGATTGGCCAGAATCCGTTCGGCATTGCGACGCACCCCGAGGGTACGCAGGAACCGGTCGGTGTCGACCGCATTCGGCCCGAGGATTTCCGCCATGCGTCCTGCAGCGATGCGGCGGTTGATTTCGAGTTGCCACAACCGGTCCTGTGCATGCACCACGCCGAGCGCGAAATAGGCATCGGCGGACGATTTGGCATAGATATGGGGAATGCCTTCCGCATCACGGACGACATCGACCGGCGCCGTCAATCCAGTCAGTTTCAGGGTGCCGTCGACCTGCGGCAGCACGGCCGACCGGTACCATAGCATTCCGGCAATCAAGGCCGCGATCAGCAGCAAAAGTACAAGGACAATTTTCTTCAGAATTCCAGTCATACGAGGGGGTCTCCCGTCCAATATTCGGCACCGCAGCAGGGTAGCATAGAGCGTTGCGGCCCTTTCGCACTCCGGCACAGATCCATCGCTTTTCGCCACTGAACGATGGATTGCCAAGTGGTAAGATGCCGGCTCGAGCCTTTTCAAGGCAACGGAAATTCCACTTCGCTCCACCCTATCCTATGAAATGTGATGTCGCCATCGTCGGCAGCGGACTTGCAGGCTTATCGGTCGCCCTGCATCTTGCACAGACCCGCAAAGTCGTGATCATCTCCAAGCGCAATCTGCTGGACGGCGCCAGCAACTGGGCGCAGGGCGGCATCGCCGCGGTCCTCGATTCCGGTGACAGCCATGAACAGCACATCGGCGATACCCTGGTAGCCGGGGCCGGCCTGTGCGACGAAGGCGCGACGCGCTTCATCGTCGAACATGGACGGGAAGCAATCGAGTGGCTGATCGCGCAGGGCGTGCCCTTTACCCGGGATGCCGGCGCGGAACTCGGTTACCACCTCACCCGTGAAGGCGGCCACAGCCAGCGGCGCATCATCCATGCTGCCGACGCGACCGGACATGCGGTGCAGGTGACGCTGGAAGAAAAGGCCCGCTCCCACCCGAACATCACCATCCTCGAAAACCATTTCGCCATCGACGTCATCCGGTCCGACCGGATCGGTGGCGGCGCACCGCGCTGCGTCGGACTGTACGTACAGAACGTCAAGACCGGCAAGGTGACGACGCTGTCGGCCGACCATACCGTGCTGGCCACCGGCGGCGCCGGCAAGGTGTATCTCTACACCACCAATCCGGACACCGCCACGGGTGACGGCATCGCGATGGCGTGGCGCGCCGGCTGCCGCGTGGCGAACATGGAATTCATCCAGTTCCATCCGACCTGCCTCTACCACCCATATGCCAAATCCTTCCTGATCAGCGAAGCGGTGCGCGGCGAAGGCGGACTGCTGAAGCTGCCGGCGGAAGCCGGCGACGCCGCCGGAACCCGCTTCATGCCGGCGCACGACGAACGCGCGGAACTGGCGCCCCGCGATGTGGTGGCACGCGCGATCGACTTCGAGGTGAAGAAGCGCGGTCTCGATTACGTCGATCTCGACATCAGTCATCAGCCGCCAGCCTTCCTGATGGAGCACTTCCCGAATATTTACGCGCGCTGCATGGAACTCGGGATCGACATCACCCGGCAACCGATTCCCGTCGTGCCCGCGGCGCATTACACCTGCGGCGGCATCGTTACCGACATGTGCGGCCGCACCGATCTTCCCGGACTGTATGCGGTCGGTGAAACCGCCTACACCGGCCTGCACGGCGCGAATCGGCTGGCCAGCAATTCCCTCCTCGAATGCGTGGTCCTCGGCCAGGCCGCCGCACAGCATATCGAACAGCAGCCCAAACCGAAGGCCATGGCGCTGCCGGCGTGGGACGAGAGCCGTGTGACCGATGCGGATGAGGAAGTGGTGATTTCCCAGAACTGGGACGAGCTGCGGCGATTCATGTGGAATTATGTCGGCATCGTGCGCACCACCAAGCGGCTGGAGCGCGCCCAGCACCGCATTCGCCTGCTGCGCGAGGAAATCTACGAGTACTACGCCAACTTCCGCATTACGCGTGACCTGCTGGAGCTGCGCAACCTGGTGGACGTCGCATCCCTGATTGTCGACAGCGCATTGTCACGCCGGGAAAGCCGCGGCCTGCATTTCAGCCGGGATTTCCCGGACACCCTGCCGAAGGCACTGCCGACGGTGCTGGGACCGGTAAGGCGATGAGATTGCCGTAATGCAAAAACATGCGCCTCGCGCCGGCATGGTTCGTCAGGGCAATATGGCCAGTCGTTGCAGCGCATCAAATGGCCGGCTTCCCGCTGTGTCAAGATCGCCGGATGATTGCATTACTACGAACAACAATGTCCAGGTTTTCTTTTCCCTTTCCCGGCCGGGGCCGGCAGGCGATCGTTTTCCTGTATGCCTGCCTTGTATCATCCGCAGGCTTCGCCTTCGACTTCGACGACGCCGCAGCCGAAGCGAAGCGCCTTGCTTCCGCTTCCTATAAAAAGCCCGAAAAAAACATCTCCAAGGCATTGGAGAACCTGAACTACGACCAGTACCGGGATATTCGCTTTCGGCCCGACCACAACTACTGGAAGGACCGCAAGCTGCCCTTCGAGCTGGCTTTCTTCCATCAGGGACGGACGTTCGACTCGCGGGTGAAGATCAGCGAAATCGTCGGCGGACGCGTCCAGGAAATCGCATTCGATCCGGACCTGTTCGACTACGGCGCCAATCGCCTGGAGGCGAAGGACCTGGAGAGCGCGGGTTTCGCCGGCTTTCGCGTGCACTACCCGCTCAATACGGCGCAGTACAAGGACGAAGTGGTCGTGTTCCTCGGCGCGAGCTACTTCCGGGCCGTCGGCAAAGGCCAGGTGTACGGATTGTCGGCTCGGGGGATCGCCGTCGATACTGCGTTGAATTCGGGCGAGGAGTTTCCGCGCTTCGTGCAGTTCTGGCTCGAACGGCCGGAGCCGGGGGCGAAGCAGCTGACGATCTATGGCTTGCTGGATTCGCCCCGCATCACCGGCGCTTACCGCTTCATCCTCAAGCCGGGCGCCGATACCGCGATGGACGTCAAGGCGCAGCTTTACCTGCGCGAAAATATCGCCAAGATCGGCATCGCGCCGCTGACGAGCATGTACCTGTTCGGCGAGAACCAGCGTTCAGCCACCGAGGACTACCGCCCTGAGGTGCATGATTCCGATGGATTGTCGATTCATTCGGGTACCGGCGAATGGATCTGGCGTCCGCTGGTCAATCCGAAGCGCTTGCTGGTGACGTCGTTCAGCATGACCAACCCGCTCGGCTTCGGGCTGATGCAGCGCGACCGCGCGTTTCCGAATTTCGAAGATCTGGAAGCGCGCTACGAGGCGCGGCCGAGCGCCTGGGTGGAGCCGATCGGAAAATGGGGGCCGGGCCGGGTGGAGCTGATCCAGATTCCGACGCCGGACGAGACCAACGACAACATCGTCGCTTTCTGGGTACCCAATGCGCTGCCGGCGCCTGGCCAACCGTTCGATCTCGAATACCGCCTGCTGTGGCAGAAACAAGCGGAGCGGCGGCCTCCTTTGGCCTGGGTAAGCCAGACGCGCCGTGGCCACGGCTATGTCACGAAGCAGGATGACAGCATTGCGCTATCCGTGGATTTCGAAGGGCCGGTGCTGAAGAAACTTCCGGTCGACGTCAAGGCCGAAGCGGTCATCAGCACGGACGCCAACGCGAAGATCCTTGAAACCAATACGTACAAGAATGCCGCCACCGGTGGCTGGCGCATGGTGGTCCGACTGAAACGCCTTGACGAAAAGAAACCGGTCGAGCTGCGCGCCTTCCTGCGTGAAGGCAACAACCCCTTATCAGAAACGTGGAGCTACATACTTCCCCCGACGTGACGCCGTCACCGTCAGGTGCGGCGCGATGCGATCAGTATCTCGATCGGTTGCAGCCCCCTGCACCCATCCGGAAGGACATCAACGCAGCCGTCGCCCCCGATTCGAGCCCGCGCGAGGCGATTACCGCGATTCACCATGCGCTTTCCGGCCACCGGGCATCCGACACCAATGCCGGCGCCGCATTCGACTCGATCGAAGCCCGGCTGCGCCACGGTTTTCCGGATCAGCATGGCTGCCCGGAACTCGCACCGCCGCCGAACCGCGGGTCGATGGCGCCGCACCCCTGGGGTAGCCTGAATCCGATCAAGCGCTGGCTGCAGACGACCTTTCGCCGGCGGCGGCATTGGGTCGAACGCAGCGAAGGCGACCGCCAGGCATGGCCGGCGTCCATACCGGATACCGATCAGGATGATGTGATCGACGGTCCGGATCCGCGCGGAAGCTGGCAGCATCAGGGCAATATCCGCCGGATGGTCCTGCTCTTTCTGCTGTTCGCCCAGACGATCGTCGCAACATGGTTCATGGCGAAAGTCATGCCCTACCAGGGCGCCAAGCCATATGAGATCGGGGTGCTTTTCCTGTTCGCCATCCTGTTCTGCTGGGTGTCCGCCGGATTCTGGACGGCGATGGCGGGATTCCTGGTGATGATCCGCGGCGACGACCGCTTCGCGGTATCGCACCTGGCCGACCCGGACAAACCGATCGATCCGTCCGCCCGCACCGCCATCGTGATGCCGATCTGCAATGAGGATGTGCCGCGGGTCATGGCCGGATTGCGCGCCACCTATGAATCGGTCGCCCGCACCGGGGAGCTCGACCGCTTCGATTTCTTCCTGCTCAGCGACAGCAACGTGGCCGACACCTGCACCAGCGAACTGGCGGCATGGGCGGCGCTGTGCCGCACCCTGGACGGCTTCGGCCGCATTTTCTACCGGCGCCGGCGGCGGCGCGTCAAGCGCAAGAGCGGCAACATCGACGACTTCTGCCGCCGCTGGGGCAAGGACTATCGATACATGATCGTGCTCGATGCCGACAGCGTCATGAGCGGGCACTGCGTGACGAAACTGGTGCGGCTGATGGAGGCCAATCCGGGTGCCGGCATCATCCAGACCGCGCCGCGCGCCGCCGGCAGGGAAACCCTGTATGCGCGCATCCAGCAGTTTGCAAGCAGCGTGTACGGCCCGCTGTTCACCGCCGGCCTGCACTACTGGCAATTGGGCGAATCGCATTACTGGGGCCATAACGCCATCATCCGCATGGCGCCCTTCATGCGCCATTGCGCACTGTCGCCGCTGCCCGGCCGCGGATCGCTCGCCGGGGAAATCATGTCGCACGACTTCGTCGAAGCGGCACTGATGCGCCGCGCCGGCTGGGCGGTATGGATTGCTTACGACCTCGACGGCAGTTATGAGGAGATGCCGCCCAACCTGCTGGACGAAGTCAAGCGCGACCGCCGCTGGTGTCACGGCAACCTGATGAATTTCCGCCTGTTGACGGCACGCGGCATGCACGGTGTGCACCGGGCGGTATTCATCACCGGCGTGATGGCCTACCTGTCGGCGCCGCTCTGGTTCCTGTCGCTCGCCATCTCGACCGGCCTGCTCGCCCTGCATACGCTGGTCGAACCGCAATACTTCACCGAACCGCGCCAGCTTTTCCCGACCTGGCCCCAATGGCATCCCGCCAGGGCGCTGGCGCTGTTCACCACCACCGCAACCTTGCTGCTGCTGCCGAAGATCCTGAGCGTGCTGGTGGTCTGGATTCACGGCGCGGGCCCGTTCGGCGGCAAGCTGCGGGTGGCGGTGAGCGCGTTGTTGGAGATGGTGTTTTCGATGCTGCTCGCGCCGGTAAGGATGGTATTCCATACCTTTTTCGTCATCGCCGCGTTTCTCGGCATCGATATTCCATGGAAGTCGCCGCCACGGCACGATTCCGCCACGTCATGGGGCGAGGCGCTGCAAAAGCACGGCCTGCATATGCTGCTGGGGTTGGCCTGGGCTGTGGGCATCTACTGGCTCGATCCGGCATTCCTGCCGTGGCTGCTGCCGATTGCCGGTGCGCTGTTGCTTTCCGCGCCAATATCGGTGTGGTCGAGCCGGGTGGCGCCGGGTCGGCTGGCGCGCGCCAGGAAGCTGTTCCTGATTCCGGAGGAAGCCGAGCCGCCGATCGAACTGAAGCAGGCGTATGCCTATGCGAGCGAAGCCATGCATGAACCGACATTCGTCGATGCGGTGGTAGACCCGGTGATCAATGCCCTGGTGTGCGCAGCGGGAAGGCCGCGCCGTCCGGACCTGGCGCCCGAAGCCCGCAGCCACCTGCTGGAAAGAATGCTGCGCGCCGGGCCGGATGGCATCGATGCGTCGCAAAAAATCCGCCTGCTCAACGACTCGGTGCTGCTGTCGCAGTTGCACCAGGAAGTATGGTCGTCCGGCTACGCACATCCGGGATGGCATCAACGCGGCGACGCAGAAACGGCAATCACGCCAGGCGCCGGCACGCCGCAAACCGCCGACGGCCTCGCGCTATCGTCCGTGGCGGAACGATCCTAGCCGACAATCCGCAGCGAATAATCGGTCGCCTTCACATCCTTCGTCAGACTGCCGATCGAAATCCGGTCGACGCCCGTCTCGGCAATCGCCCGGACCGTCGCCATGTTGATCCCGCCTGACGCTTCCAGCACCGCTCTCCCGGCGGAAAGGCTTACCGCATCGCGCATCATCTGCAAGGAGAAGTTATCCAGCAGCACCGACGTTGCACCGGCTGACAGGGCCTCTTCCAGCTCATCGATGCTCTCGACTTCAACCTGGATGGACACGCCAGCGTTCAGCGCCATGGCGGCGCGGACCGCGGGCGCGACGCCGCCTGCCGCGGCGATGTGATTTTCCTTGATGAGGATGCCGTCATACAGGGCCAGCCGCTGGTTCTTGCCACCGCCGACACGCACCGCGTATTTCTGCGCAAGACGCAGACCAGGCAAGGTCTTGCGGGTATCGAGAATCGCAGCGCGCGTACCGGCGACTACATCCACATAGTGTCGTGTTGCCGTCGCTACGCCGGAAAGCAGCTGCAGGAAGTTCAGCGCGCCACGCTCTGCCGTGAGCAAGGCACGCGCCGGGGCTTCGATGGCGCACACCTCGCTGTCGGCGCTCATCAGTGCGCCTTCCGCATAGCGCCAGTCGATGCGCATGCCATGGTCAAGGCGCATCATCACACCTTCAAACCAGGGTGCGCCGCACAACACGGCGGTTTCGCGCACGATCACGCGAGCCTTTACATATTCCTGTTCCGGCACCAGCTTTCCGGTAAGGTCGCCCGTGCCGACGTCTTCGTCCAGCGCAATGCGGATATTCGATTCCAGGGCAGCGGCCAACGCCGCGTCGAATGGTGCAAACGGGTTGTGCAATGTGCTCATGCCGGGCCGATTCCGTGAAAGAGTGCTTGTTCGCTGGCCAGGTCCGGGCCGGGCCGTACATTGGCTTTCTTCTTCGCCGCGAAATCCAGCATGCGGTCGATGCAGACATAGGCTTTGCGACCGATCTCCGGATCGACCAGGATTTCATTGCTGCCGTTCTCCAGAACATCGGCCAGATTCTGCAGTCCATTCATTGCCATCCACGGGCAATGCGCGCAGCTCTTGCAGGTTGCGCTGTTGCCGGCCGTCGGCGCATCGATAAAGCGTTTGCCGGGGGCGGCCATCTTCATCTTGTGCAGGATGCCGTTGTCGGTGGCAACGATGAATTCCACTGCATCCAGAGTCCGCGCCGCGGCAATCAATTGCGACGTAGAGCCGACCACATCGGCCTGCGCCACCACCGCTTCGGGCGATTCCGGGTGCACCAGGACCTTGGCACGCGGATGCTCTTTCCTGAGCAGTTCAAGCTCGATGCCCTTGAACTCGTCATGCACCAGGCACGACCCCTGCCACAACAGCATGTCGGCGCCGGTCTTCTTCTGGATATAGCCGCCGAGATGCTTGTCGGGCGCCCACAGAATTTTTTTGCCCTGCGCATGCAGGTGCTGCACGATATCCAGGCCGATCGACGACGTCACCATCCAGTCGGCGCGCGCCTTGACGGCGGCGCTGGTATTGGCATACACCACGACGGTCCGATCCGGGTGGGCATCGCAGAAAGCGGCAAATTCATCCGCCGGACAGCCCAGGTCGAGCGAGCAGGTCGCGTCCAGGTCCGGCATCAGCACGCGTTTCCGGGGGCTGAGAATTTTCGCCGTCTCGCCCATGAACCGGACACCGGCCACGACCAGCGTCTCGGCCGCATGGTCCCGGCCGAAACGCGCCATTTCCAGGGAATCGGACACGCAACCACCGGTTTCTTCGGCCAGGTCCTGCAAGTCGGCATCCACATAGTAATGCGCAACGAGTACGGCCTTTCGCTCCTTCAGCAGGCGCTTGATGCGCTGCTTCAGTTCCGCCTTCTGCGCCAGCGACGGTTGTGCGGGCGTCCGCGCCCAGGCATTTGCGGTGCAACTCGTGCCGGACTGCATCTGCGGACGTTCAAATTCGATGGTTTTAATGGTTTGCATCTTGTTGATCAACTAAAGAGGGCGAAGCGATGAAATGGCATCCCGGGACTTACCGGTTCAGCATACATATAGGAAATATATTGAATTTCAAGCATTTGATTGTTTTTATATATCACTCTAACGAACCGCGAATGATTCTTCAAAGCAACATCCTGGTTTACCAACGGTCGGAACGGTAGCATACTGAGTTTGCGCAACATCAAGGGACGGATTGCTTTTAGGCATTATAAGAAACCGCTGAGTAGCCGATAAGCAATATCGGCCATTATGTTGCTGCATCATCTGCCTGGAGGAGACAGAGGCCATGACAAATACAATTTTCGACAAGACGGAAAAAGGCCGGGAAGAAATCGCGACGCGCAAGTACCATCTTGCGCCGCGCCTGCGTACTTTGCTCGTCATGATCGACGGAAAACATGACGCAAACGAGCTGCTCAAGAAAGTTGCCGCCATCGGCGTCGACGAACATACCGTCAATGAGCTTTTTGCGCTCGGTTTCATCGCACCGGTCAATGGACAGGCCCCTGCGTTCGCTCCGGTGACACCTGCTGCGCCAGCCGCGGTTAAGGAAGATGAAGCCCCCCCGGCCATTGCGGCCAAGCCTGAGCCTTCTTCAGTGCTTCCTCCAGGCGAGAACCAGTTCCAGGCAATCTATCACTTCTATAACGAGACCATCAAAAGCACGATTGGACTGCGCGGTTACGGCTTGCAGCTGAAGGTCGAAAGAGCCGGTTCCATCGATGATTTCCGTGCGTTGCGCCAACCATACCTGGATGCGGTGCTCAAGGCAAAAGGCAGCGAGATGGCCAGAAGCCTGGCTGGCCGGCTCGATGAGCTGCTGAACCTCGAAGAAGCGCCACCCGGCGATGCTGGCATGGCGGAAGAGCCGAAACCTGTTGCTGCGTCCTGATTCCGATTTCCGGCTCTTCGCGCCGCCGGGTTACTCGATACCCTGGCTGGTCAGGTAATCCTCGTAATTTCCCTGGAAGTCGATAATTTCACCCTCCTTGATTTCCAGGATGCGGGTAGCGAGCGAGGAGACGAATTCGCGGTCGTGCGATACAAAGATCAATGTGCCGGCGTACTTGTCGAGCGCGATATTGAGTGACTCGATCGATTCCATGTCCATATGGTTGGTCGGCTCGTCCATCAGCAGCACGTTGTGGCGGCCGAGCATCAGCTTGCCGTACATCATCCGGCCTTTTTCACCGCCCGACAGCACTTTCACGGATTTTTTCACGTCGTCGCCGGAGAACAGCAACCGGCCGAGGATGGAGCGGACCGCCTGGTCGTCGTCGCCTTCCTTGGTCCATTGGCCCATCCAGTCGGTCAGGTTCTTGTCGACCGCGAACTCCTCCGTCGGATCCTGCGGCATATAGCCCGGATTGGCGTTCTCCGCCCACTTCGCCGTGCCGCGATCGGGCTGCAGGCCGCAAAGGTCGCCGCCGATGCAGCGCAACAGCGTGGTCTTGCCGGCGCCGTTGGCGCCGATGATGGCGATTTTTTCGCCCGCTTCGACCATCAGATCGACATTCTTGAACAGGGTGCGGTCATAGGCTTTCGTCAGGCCCTGCACTTCGACAGCCTGCCGATGCAGTTTTTTCTCGCCGTCGAAGCGCACGAACGGATTCTGGCGGCTGGACGGCTTGACGTCCTCCATCTTGATCTTCTCGATCTGCTTGGCGCGCGATGTCGCCTGCCGGGCCTTGGATTTGTTCGCCGAAAAACGCCGCACGAAATCCTGCAGTTCCGCCACCCGTTCCTTGGCCTTGGCATTGGCCGACAGTTGCTGCGCCCTCGCCTGCGATGACGCCAGCATGTAGTCGTCGTAGTTGCCCGGATACACCTTCAGCGTGCCGTAATCCATGTCGGCCATGTGGGTGCAGACCTGGTTCAGGAAGTGACGGTCGTGGGAGATGATGATCATGGTGGAATTACGCTCGTTGAGCACGCCTTCCAGCCAGCGGATGGTGTTGATGTCGAGATTGTTGGTCGGCTCGTCCAGCAGCAGGATGTCCGGATTGGAAAACAGCGCCTGCGCCAGCAGCACGCGGAGCTTCCAGCCGGGCGCGACGTTGCTCATCGGCCCCTGGTGCTGTTCGATCGGCACGCCGACGCCGAGCAGAAGCTCGCCGGCACGTGCTTCAGCGGTATAACCGTCGTATTCGGCGAACTTTGCCTCCAGGTCGGCGGCCTTCATGTAGTCGTCGTCGGTCGCATCGGGATTGGCGTAAATGGCATCGCGCTCCTGCATCGCCTCCCACATTTCGGTGTGGCCCATCATGACCACGTCGAGGACCCGGCTGTCTTCGTAGGCAAACTGGTCCTGGCGCAGTTTGCCGAGGCGCTCGTTGGGATCGAGCATGAGTTTGCCGGCGGACGGCTCGAGGTCGCCGCCAAGGATTTTCATGAAGGTCGACTTGCCGCAACCGTTCGCGCCGATCAGGCCGTAGCGGTTGCCGTCGCCGAATTTGACGGAAATATTTTCGAACAGCGGCTTGGGGCCGAACTGCATCGTGATGTTAGCGGTAGACAGCACAGTAAAAGCCTTCGTGTAAATGAATAAAACAACCCGACATTTTACCAGCCGGGCGGATGCAACCCGGCGATCTTTGCCCCAGGCCTATCGCAGCAGCGATGCGCGTGAGGCAAAGAACGCTTCCGCCGACGCTTTCAGGGCAGCTTGATCGACACCGGGCTTGTAGAGCTGGCCGCCAATGCCGAATCCGGTTGCGCCTGCGTCCACATAGGGCGCCATGTTGTCGGGACGAATGCCGCCCACCGGCATCAGCGGCGTGCCCGGCGGCAGAACGGACGCCATTGCCTTGACGGCCGCGGGCGGGATCATTTCAGCCGGGAAAAGCTTCAGGCCGTGGGCGCCTGCCTGCAGCGCCCGGAATGCTTCCGAGGGGGTCGCCACGCCAGGCAGGACGATCATGTTGCGGCTCACCGCATAGGCAATGACATCCGGGTCGCAGTTCGGCGACACCATCAAGCGGCCGCCGGCTTCCTTGACCTCGTCCACGTGGGCCACGGTCAGCATGGTGCCGCCGCCGATCACTGCGTCATCCGGGGCAATTTTCAACAATGCCTTGATGGCGTCCGCCGCGCCGGGGCGGTTGAGAGGCACCTCGAGCATGCGAAATCCGGCGTCGAACAGGATGCGGCCGACATCGGGTGCTTCGGCAGGAGTGAGGCCGCGCAGGATAGCCACTAGCGGCATCGCCGGGGGAGAAAACAAAGTGGTCATGTTGATTGGACTTTCTGATTAAACAAGGCGGCGAGCGCCGATAGATAGACGTCGTCGGGTTGCCAGACACGCGTGGCAAGGCCCCAGGATTCAAGGGCATTCCGATAGCGCGTGGCAAGGGACGAACTGCCGATGATCTGCACCGGCATACGCTCCGACGAACCATTGCCTTCCGTAGTACGTTGCGCGATGTCGTGCAGTTCGGTACCGATGAGGAGTCCAGACAAATAGGACGCGGTATGTTCCGGCGGCATGCGGTCGGTTACCACCAGCGCCCGGCAGCAAAATGCCATGTGCGTGAATGCGCCACGGCGCGCGGCTTGCAGGCCGGCGTCGAACGCTTCCGGCACCGATGCCTGCGAGTCGCTGATCACTTTCGACAGCGTGCCTTGCTTCGACATCAATCCGTACAGTTCGCCGGTCATGAAGGTGACGATTTCGCCGATCACGCCGCCGTTCACGCGCACCCACTTGCTGTGCGTGCCCGGCAGAAGGAACCAGCCATCCGGCGCGCCGAGCTGCATCGCGCCGAAGATCTGCGTCTCCTCTCCGCGCATGACGTCGGGCAGTCTGTGGGAATCGACGTAGCTGTAACCGGGCGCGATGCGGCAACGGACATTCGGTAGTCCGCTTTCGATCTCGAACAATGATTCCGGCAGGCGCGATAGCGGGCTTTCGACCGTCAAATATGGGGCCTCGCGCCAGCCGCTGCGGCTGCCGACCATGCCCGACATGACGACATCCGCGCCGTCGAGCTGCAATGTTTCCAGCAAAGCGGCGAGCGACGCCTTGAAGTCACCGGCCACCTTCAGGATTCCCGAGTCGTCGTCATGCTGGCGCACCAGCCTGCCGTCGCCGTCGAGCAGATACGCGCGGCGATTGCTGGTACCCCAATCGATGCCGAGTAGAGGCCTTGTCGTTGTATTCATGGTTCGTCACCCCTGGATGAAATCCGCAATGTCATGCTCCTCACGCCCAGCCGCCATCGACGATGTATTCCTGCGCGGAACACATCGCGCTGTCGTCGGCGGCAAGAAACAGCACCATGCGCGCGACGTGCCACGGCAGGAGATGACCAGGGAGGCACTGGCTGCGCTTGATCAGCGCTTCGCCTTCCTCATCCAGCCATAACTTGACCTGGCGTTCGGTCATCACCCATCCGGGCGTCACCGTATTGACACGGATGTTGTAAGGCCCGAGGTCGCGCGCAAGGCCGCGCGTCAGGCCGCTGACGGATGCCTTGGCGGTGGTGTAGACCGGATACCCGCCGCCGGCAATATGCCAGCTCGTGGAACCCAGGTTGATGATGGAGCCTCCGCCCTTTTTCTTCATGCCGGCGATCACCGCCTGGCAGGCGAAGAACATTGGCCGCTGATTGATGGCGATGCGGTCGTTCCAATAGTCGACGGTGACGTTTTCCGGCGTGTGGCGATCATCGCTGCCGGCATTGTTGACCAGCACGTCGAACTCGCCGATCTGCTCCGCAAGCGACTGCATGGTTTGCTGCAACGCCGGGATATCCCTGATATCGCACTGGCGGAACAGCGGCTTTTCCAGGCCGGCCAGCGCCAGCCGTTCGCATAACGCAAGGCTGGCGTCGGTTGCAATGTCGACAAACGCCACCTTCGCGCCCTGCTCGGCGAAAGCGCTCACGATCATTTCGCCGATGCCGGAGCCACCGCCCGTCACGAAGACCCTTTTCCCTTCGAGACTTGGAAATTTTGCCAGCCTTGCTTCCGTTCCTTCCACAGTTCCTGCCGCACTTCCCACCTGCACCGCCATCATTTTTCTCCTGAACTTTCGAACTCATGGCTAATCAATATTGATGCTGCTTCGAAACCCCTCCCCCCCACAAGAG